>NZ_VWWH01000010.1:0-136048 GCF_011753045.1 Burkholderia sp. Ap-955 | reverse complement strand
AATCCGCGTCCGGCAGCGCCGCCGCCGGCCGTCGTGCATCCGCCGCCGGCCGCCGTCATGCGTCCGCCTCCCGCGCCGGGCGGTGAGGGCCGCTCGATGCCGGTACCGGTGCACCCGGGCGGCGGTGGGGGGGGCGGCGGTGGTTATGGTGGTGCGCGGCCGCAAGGTGGCGGGAACGGCGGCGGAAGCCACGGTGGTGGCGGAGGAGGCGGCGGTCCGGAAGAATTCCGTCACTGACGATGTCGATGCATTCGGTCGGCCAGGACGAAAAAAAGCCGCTCCGGAGAGCGGCTTCTCGCTTGGGCGAGCGAGCGGTCGGACGGCCCGCGGCCCGACCGGCTACGTGTTACAAGCAGCCGGCCGTGCTGGCGACTACCCCAGTCAGTCGTCGAGCAGCGACAGGTCGCGCACGGCACCCTTGTCGGCGGACATGACCAGCTTCGCGTAGGCCTTCAGCGCAGCGGACACCTTGCGCGGACGCGGCTGCGCCGGCTTCCAGCCCTTTGCGTTCTGCTCTTCGCGGCGGCGCGCCAGTTCCTCGTCCGACACCAGCACGTCGATCGTGCGGTTCGGGATGTCGATACGGATCTTGTCGCCGTCGCGCACGAGGCCGATCGCGCCGCCCGCTGCCGCTTCCGGCGAGCAATGGCCGATCGACAGGCCCGACGTGCCGCCCGAGAAGCGGCCGTCCGTCAGCAGCGCGCATGCCTTGCCGAGGCCCTTCGACTTGATGTAGCTGGTCGGGTATAGCATTTCCTGCATGCCGGGGCCGCCCTTCGGGCCTTCGTAGCGCACGATCACCACGTCGCCGGCCTTGACCTTGTCGTTCAGGATGTTGTCGACTGCCTCATCCTGCGATTCGGTCACGTGCGCCGTGCCTTCGAACACGAGGATGCTCTCGTCGACGCCGGCTGTCTTCACCACGCAGCCGTCGACCGCGATGTTGCCCGTCAGCACCGCGAGGCCGCCTTCCTTCGAGAACGCATGCTCGTACGAGCGGATGCAGCCTTCGGCGCGATCGAGGTCGAGGCTCGGCCAGCGCGTGTTCTGGCTGAACGCGACCTGCGTCGGGATACCGGCCGGGCCGGCCTGGTAGAACGTGCGGACCGCGTCGTCCTGCGTGCGGACGATGTCCCACTGGTCGAGGGCGTCCTTCAGCGACGGCGCGTGCACGGTCGGCACGTCGGTGTGCAGCTTGCCGGCGCGGTCGAGTTCGCCGAGGATCGCCATGATGCCGCCTGCGCGGTGCACGTCCTCGATGTGGTACTTGTTCGTGTTCGGCGCGACCTTGCACAGCTGCGGCACGACGCGCGACAGGCGGTCGATGTCCTTCATCGTGAAGTCGATGCCGGCTTCCTGCGCGATCGCCAGCAGGTGCAGGATCGTGTTGGTCGAACCGCCCATCGCGATGTCGAGCGTCATCGCGTTCTCGAATGCCTTGAAGCCCACCGAGCGCGGCAGCACGCGTTCGTCGTCCTGCTCGTAGTGCTGGCGGGTGAGTTCGACGATGCGACGGCCGGCGCGCTTGAACAGTTGCTCGCGATCGGCGTGCGTGGCCACCACCGTGCCGTTGCCGGGCAGCGACAGGCCGAGCGCTTCGGTCAGGCAGTTCATCGAGTTCGCGGTGAACATGCCCGAGCACGAGCCGCAGGTCGGGCAGGCCGAGCGTTCGACTTCGGCGACTTCGGCGTCGGAATACGACGGGTCGACCGCGATCACCATCGCGTCGACGAGGTCGAGCTTCTTCACCTCGATGGCCTTGGTGACCGGGTTCGCGAGACGCGTCTTGCCCGCTTCCATCGGGCCGCCCGACACGAAGATCACCGGGATGTTGAGGCGCATCGCGGCCATCAGCATCCCCGGCGTGATCTTGTCGCAGTTCGAGATGCAGACCATCGCGTCCGCGCAGTGCGCGTTCACCATGTATTCGACCGAGTCGGCGATGATGTCGCGGCTCGGCAGCGAATACAGCATGCCGTCGTGGCCCATCGCGATGCCGTCGTCGACCGCGATCGTGTTGAATTCCTTCGCGACGCCGCCGGCAGCCTCGATCTCGCGCGCGACGAGCTGGCCGAGATCCTTCAGGTGCACGTGCCCCGGCACGAACTGGGTGAACGAGTTGACGACCGCGATGATCGGCTTCGAGAAATCGTCGTCTTTCATGCCGGTGGCACGCCAGAGCGAGCGCGCACCTGCCATGTTGCGGCCAGCGGTGGAAGTTTTGGAACGGTAAGTGGGCATGATCGTTGCTGAAGAAATATCGCGGGAAAAGGGTGGAGGCACGGGAATAAAGGCCTCTCTCGCGCCCGTGCGAACAACCTCTTGAGCTGCGCCCTGGGCAAACTCGGCGATTATCCCACAGCCGCCGGGCCCGCGGCGCCGGCGGGAGCGGGCGAGCGGCGCGGGTGGGGCGCGGCGGGCAGCGCGTAGGCGCACAAAGCGAACAATGCGTGGCGCGAAGACGCAATGGCGGGAACACGCGAAGCCGGAAGCCGGCCATCGCCAGCGGAGCCCGGCGGCGGCTTCATCGCCCGTCTTGCCGACGATGAAGCCGCACCGCTCGATCGCGCGTCAATCGAGCAGCGTCAGGATCTCGTCGTACAGCGCCTTCGGAATCCGCACGCCGTGCGCGATGCTGCGCGCGCGGGCGTCGAAGCGGCGTTGCGACGGCAGCCGCGCACCCTGCGCGACGATCGATTCGAACATCCGTTCGCCGCGCGCGAGCCCCGTGTCGAGATCGTCGCCGAGGAACACCTTCGGGTCGAACGCGATCACGAGCTCGCCATGGCACGGCGTCGCGCCGACGCCTTCGTCGAAGTCCATCGACTCGCGGCTCGTCATGTCGCCGATCAGCGCGCCGCCGAGCAATTCGACCATCGCCGCGAGCGCCGAACCCTTGTGACCGCCGAACGTGCGCATCGCGCCCTGCAGCGCGGCTTTCGGGTCGGTGGTCGGCCGGCCGTCGGCATCGATTGCCCATTCCGGCGGGATCGCCTTGCCTTGCTTCGCATGCAGCTCGATGTCGCCGCGCGCGATCGCGCTCGTCGCGAAATCGAACACGAACGGCACGCCGCCCGGGCGCGGCCACGCGAACGCGATCGGGTTGGTGCCGAACACCGGCTCCTTGCCGCCTTCCGGCGCGACCCAGCTATGGCTCGGGTTCATCGCGATGCCGACGAGCCCCTCGGCCGCGATGGCCTCGACTTCCGGCCACAGCGCGGAGAAGTGGTAGCAGTGGTTGATCGTCATCGCGGCGATGCCGTGCTGCTTCGCCATCTCGACGAGCACCGGCAGGCCGGTCTCGAAGCTCAGCAGCGAAAAGCCGCGATGCGCGTCGACCGAGACGATCGACGACGACAGCCGGCGCAGCGTCGGCACGGCTTGCGGATCGACCTTGCCCTTTTTCAGCGAACGCACGCAGACGAGCAGCCGGTACACGCCGTGCGAATGGCATTCGTCGCGCTGGCCCTGCGTGATCACGTTGGCGATGGCACGCGCATGCGCGTCGGACATGCCGTTGTGCGTCAGCACGCGCAGCGCGAGCGCGTGGACTTCATCGAGCGACAGGACGACTTCGCCGGTGGATGCGGTCATCTCACGCCTCCCGCGGCGCGGGCACGCCGTCGATACGTTGCGGCACGTTCAGCGGATTGCCGCTGCGGATCGCGTCCGGCAGCAGCGCGTCCGGCAGGTCCTGATACGACACGGGGCGCAGGAAGCGCTCGATCGCGCGCGCGCCGACGGACGTCGTACGCGTGTCGGACGTGGCCGGGAACGGACCGCCGTGCACCATCGCATGGCCGACCTCGACACCCGTGCCGAAGCCGTTGACGAGAATGCGGCCGGCCTTGCGCTCGAGCAGCGGGCGCAGCGCGGCGAACAGCGGCGCGTCGCCGTCGGCGAGGTGCGCGGCGATCGTCAACTGGCCTTCGAGCGACTTCAGCACGCGATGCAGCGTGTCGGCGTCCGGGCAACGCACGATCAGCGAAGCGGGGCCGAACACCTCGTCGCGCAATTCGGGATGCGCGATGAAAGCGTCGGCCGAGGTCGCGAGCAGCGCCGCGCGGGCCTGCAGGCGATTGCCTTCGGCGCCTTGTGCGAGCAGCTCGACGGCAGCGTGATCGCGAAGCGCCGCGACGCCCTGTTCGTAGCTGGCGCGGATGTGCGGCGTCAGCATCGTTTGCGCGGGCGCGGCACGCACTGCAGCGGCGGCCGATTCCTCGAACGCGCGCAGCGCGGGCCCGTCGACGGCGAGCACGAGGCCCGGGTTCGTGCAGAACTGGCCGGCGCCGAGCGTGAGCGACGCGACGAACTGCGGCGCAATCGCATCGTGGCGGGCGTCGAGCGCGGCGGGAAACAGCAGCACGGGATTGATCGAGCTCATTTCCGCATAGACGGGAATCGGCTCGGGGCGGGCGGCCGCGATGTGCATCAGCGCGACGCCGCCGCGGCGCGAGCCGGTGAAGCCGACGGCCTTGATGCGCGGATCGGCGACGAGCGCCTGGCCGATTTCGCGTGATGCGTCGAACAGCAGCGAGAACACGCCGGCCGGCATCCCGCATTCACGCGCGGCCTGCTGGATCGCGCGGCCGACGAGTTCCGACGTGCCCGGATGTGCCGAATGCGCCTTGACGATCACCGGGCAGCCGGCCGCGAGTGCCGACGCGGTATCGCCGCCGGCGACCGAGAACGCGAGCGGGAAGTTCGACGCGCCGAACACGGCGACGGGCCCGACCGCGACGTTGCGCAGGCGCAGGTCGACGCGCGCCTGCGGCTTGCGCTCGGGGCGCGCCGGATCGATTCGCGCGTCGAGAAAACCGCCGTCGCGCACGAGCGACGCGAACAGTGCGAGCTGGCCGACCGTGCGGCCGCGCTCGCCTTCGATGCGCGCACGCGGCAGGCCCGTTTCGATGACGCAGCGCTCGATCAGAGCGTCGCCGAGCGCCATGATGTGGCGGCCGATCGCGTCGAGAAACGCGGCGCGGGCGTCGAGCGACGTTTCGCGATAGGTGTCGAAGGCGTCATCGGCGAGCGCGCAGGCCGTCTCCAGGTCGTGCAGGCTCGCACCGCCGAAGGCAGGTTCGAGCCGTTCGCCGGTTGCGGCGGCGATCGCGTGGAGGGTGCCGTTCTGTCCGGCGACGGCGGACTGGCCGATCAGGAGCTGACCTGTGAGTTGCATGGTTTTCCTCGGAAAAAGCAGGGGCCGGGCGTGGAGCGCCCGGCCGAAGGGATCATGGGAAAGGGAACGAGTGCGTCAGTCCTCGTCGTCGTCGAGTTGCAGCTTGTCGGCGCGCACGCCGGTGTTCGCCCCCCAGTAGTAGATGACGAGCGCGACGGCCGCGACGACGACCGTGTCGTACGGATGCGCAAGCTGCCCTGTGCCGCCGAAGCCGCCGAGATACGACAGCACGATCATCGCGGCATAGAACGCGATCAGCCATGCGGACGAACGCACTTGCTCGGCGAGGCTCAGGTGCGCGGTCGGCACCCAGCGGCGGCACGCGAGATAGATCACGAACATCACGATCTGCAGGCCGAGCAGCCAGGACACCGTGCTCCAGCCCGACCAGTAGACGATCAGCGCGGCGATCACGAACGACGCCGGGCCGGTGATGCCGAACGCGCTGGCGCGGAACGGCCGCGGCAGGTCGGGTGCGGTGCGGCGGAGGGCGGCGACCGATACGGGGGCGACCGCATAGCTCAGCACCAGCGCGGCCGACACGATGTTGATCAGCGCTTCCCACGACGGGAACGGCAGGGTCCAGAAGATCGCGAGGCCGAACGTGAGCCACAGGCCCGCGCGCGGGATGCCCGACGCTTCGTCGACGCGCGTGAACACCTTGAAGAACGTGCCCGTCTTCGCCCAGCCGTAGACGACGCGCGGCGTTGCGTTCATGTAGATGTTGCCGCAGCCGCTCGGCGAGATCATCGCATCGGCGACGACCATCACCGCGAGCCAGCCGACGCCGAGCGCCAGCGCGATGTCGCGGTACGGCAGCGAGAACGCCTTGCTCACGTCGTGCCAGCCGGCGGCGAGCATGTCGGTGGGGATGCTGCCGATGAACGCGAGCTGCAGCAGCACGTAGATCAGCGTCGACAGCAGGATCGACAGGATCAGCGCGATCGGGATCGTGCGCTGCGGATTGCGCACCTCGCTCGCGACCGACACGATCGGCGTGAGCCCGAGGTACGCGAAGATGATGCCGCCCGCGGACACGGCCATCTCGATGCCCGGCATGCCGAACGGCGCGAAGCCCTGGATCGTCAGGTTCGCGGGCTTGAAGAACGTGAACAGTACCGCGATGACGGCCAGCGGCACGATGAACTTGAAGATGCTGATGATGTTGTTCGCCTTCGCGAACGTCTTCACGCTCGAATAGTTCAGGTAAAAGAAGAAGCACAGCAGCGCGGCCTGCACGAGCCAGCCGAGCGTGGTCGGGTCGCTCGATCCAGCGACGGTCAGGCCCGGAAACCACGCAGCCGCATACTGGCGCGCGGCGACGACTTCGATCGCGATCAGGCTCGAGAAGGCGATCAGCGTGATGAAGCCCATCAGGTAGCCGAGCAGCGGGCCGTGCGAGAACACCGGGTAGCGCACCACGCCGCCCGCGCGCGGCAGCGCGGCGCCGAGTTCGCAGTAGACGATGCCGAGCAGCAGCACCGCGAAGCCGCCGAGCAGCCACGAGAAGATGCCGGCCGGGCCCGCGATCGTCGACACGTGACTCGCGGCGAACAGCCACCCCGAACCGAAAATGGCGCCGAGACCGATGAACGTGAGATCGGTCAGCGACAGCTGTTTCTTGAACTTGCCGTGACCCGCGTCGGGGTGCGCGGAACGGGAAAGCGGGACAGACGGGTGAGCGTTGCCTTGGCCTGGCATGGGCGTGTCTCCTGGAGGAATATCAGCACAGGCTTGAGATGCGCCGCGCTCCGACGGAGCAGCGGCGCAAGCCTGCCGGCCGGCGTCGCCCGGTTCGAACGACCGGGGCGGGCTGCGGGGCGTTCACGTATGGCGCGGGCGGGCGCCGGTATGAACGGGCCCGCAGGCCATGCCGGACCGGAGACGGCGGCGCGCGGGGGAAAGCCCGCAAGCCGCCGCAGGGGAGTCGATCAGAGACCGACGTCGGGCAGCGCCGGGCGCGTTTCGAGCGCCTTCGCGACGATGGCCTTCACTTCCGCGAGCGTGTCGCCCTGCAGCGCGAGGCGCGGCGGACGCGTGATCGCGCTGCCGCGGCCGACCAGCTCTTCGCACAGCTTGATGCACTGCACGAGGTCGGGGCGTGCGTCGAGGTGCAGCAGCGGCATGAACCAGCGATACAGCGCGAGTGCTTCGTCGAAGCGCTTCTGCTTCGCGAGGCGGAACAGCGTCTCGCCTTCCTTCGGGAACGCGTTCGACATGCCCGACACCCAGCCTTCGGCGCCGACGGCAATGCTCTCGACCACGACGTCGTCGAGGCCCGCGAACAGCACGAAGCGGTCGCCGACCGCGTTGCGCAGGTCGATGAAGCGGCGCGTATCGCCCGACGAATCCTTGAAGCAGACGATGTTCTCGCAATCCTGCAGTGCGATCAGCACGTCGGGCGTCACGTCGTTCTTGTAGATCGGCGGGTTGTTGTAGACCATCACCGGCAGGTCGGTGCTGGTTGCGACCGCGCGGAAGTGCGCGGCGGTTTCGTGCGGCTTCGCCGAGTAGACGAGGGCGGGCATCACCATCACGCCGTCGACGCCGACGCGTTGGGCTTCACGCACCGTGTTGCGCGCGAATTCGGTCGTGAACTCGGCGATGCCGGCGATCACCGGAATCTTGCCGCCGGCGGCGTCGCGTGCGGCTTCGATCACCTGGAGCTTCTCGCTCGTCGACAGCGACGTGTTTTCGCCGACCGTGCCGCAGACCACGAGGCCCGATACGCCGTCGTTCACCAGGTTCTTCACCACGCGGTGCGTGGCATCGATGTCGAGGGAAAAGTCCGGCTTGAACTGGGTGCTGACGGCCGGGAAAACCCCGGTCCACTGAATGGCGTTTCGGCTCACTTCAATCTCCTACGTGTTTGTATCGGTCGGCCGACGAGGTGTCGGTGTGCAACCAGTATCGCCGCGCAAATGCCCATCACGCTTGAGTCGTATCGCGGAGCAAAATGACGAAATCGGCACAGCGGCCGGACGGCGCGGGAAGGGCGCTTCGCACTATGCCGATTTCGTCGTCGTCCTCATCGAAAAGCCACAAGCGGACGGACGCGCGACGGAGGAAGCTATGCTCCTTTCCCCACTTCGGACGGCTCATGATGAAGCGCATCCAGATCATCGATTCGCACACGGGCGGCGAACCCACTCGGCTCGTCGTGTCCGGTTTCCCCGCGCTCGGCAGCGGCACCATGGCCGAGCGTCGCGACGTGCTCGCGCGCGAGCACGACCGTTACCGCACCGCATGCATTCTCGAACCGCGCGGCAGCGACGTGCTGGTCGGCGCGCTGCTGTGCGAACCCGTGTCGCCCGAGGCGGCGGCCGGCGTGATCTTCTTCAACAATAGCGGCTATCTCGGGATGTGCGGGCACGGCACGATCGGCGTCGTGCGCACGCTGCACCATATGGGGCGCATCGCGCCCGGCGTGCACCGGATCGAAACGCCCGTCGGCACCGTCGAGGCGACGCTGCACGACGACCTGTCGGTCAGCGTGCGCAACGTGCCCGCGTATCGCCATGCGAAGGGCGTCGCGCTCGACGTGCCGGGTTACGGCCCCGTGAAGGGCGACATCGCGTGGGGCGGCAACTGGTTTTTCCTGATCAGCGACCACGGGCAGCGCGTGGCCGGCGACAACGTCGCGGCGCTCACCGCGTATGCATCGGCCGTGCGCGAAGGGCTCGAACGCGCGGGCATCACCGGCGCGAACGGCGGCGAGATCGACCATATCGAGCTGTTCGCCGACGATCCCGAACACGACAGCCGCAGCTTCGTGCTGTGCCCGGGCCTCGCCTACGACCGTTCGCCGTGCGGCACCGGCACGAGCGCGAAGCTCGCGTGCCTCGCGGCCGACGGCAAGCTCGCGCCGGGCGCCATATGGCGGCAGGCGAGCGTGATCGGCAGCGTGTTCCAAGCGAGCTACGAGCAGGCCGAGGGCGGCATCGTGCCGACGATTCGCGGCAGCGCACACCTGAGCGCGGAAGCGACGCTGCTGATCGAGGAAGACGACCCATTCGGCTGGGGTATTGCGCCGTGAGTGACACGAAGGCGGATGTCGTCGTGATCGGCGCCGGCATCGTCGGCGCGGCGTGCGCGCACGAACTCGCGCAGCGCGGGCTGCGCGTGCTCGTCGTCGACGACGCGAGCGGCGGGGCAACCGGCGCGGGCATGGGGCACCTCGTCGCGATGGACGACAACGCGGCCGAACTCGCGCTCAGCCATTACTCGATCGAACTGTGGCGCGCGCTGAGCGGCGAGATGCCCGAAGGATGCGCGTACCGCAACTGCGGCACGTTGTGGCTCGCCGCCGATGCGCACGAAATGGATCTGGCGCGCGCGAAGCAGGCGACGCTGGCCGCGCATGGCGTGGCGGGCGAACTGATCGACGCGGCGACGCTCGCGCGACTGGAGCCGATGCTGCGTGCGGGCCTCGGCGGTGCGCTGAAGATTCCCGGCGACGCGATCCTCTATGCGCCCGTCACCGCGAACTGGCTGCTGCAGCGCGCGCCGCGCATCACGTTGCGGCGCGACCGGGCCGTCGCGGTCGATGGCCCGAGCGTGACGCTCGCGAGCGGCGACACGCTGCGCGCGGAACGGGTGGTCGTCGCGAACGGCGTTGCCGCGCGCACGCTGCTGCCCGAGC
This sequence comes from Burkholderia sp. Ap-955, assembly GCF_011753045.1. Lineage (NCBI taxonomy): Bacteria > Pseudomonadati > Pseudomonadota > Betaproteobacteria > Burkholderiales > Burkholderiaceae > Burkholderia > Burkholderia sp. Ap-955. Next base: position 126,227 of record NZ_VWWH01000010.1, on the reverse strand, counting down.
TGCCGCTGCGCCCGAAAAAGGGCCATCTGCTGATCACCGACCGCTATCCGGGCCAGGTGTCGCACCAGCTCGTCGAGCTGGGTTATGCGGCGAGCGCACATGCGAGCGACGGCACGTCGGTCGCGTTCAACGTGCAGCCGCGGCCGACCGGCCAGTTGCTGATCGGTTCGTCGCGCCAGTTCGACACCGAGGATGCGCAAGTCGAGCCGCCCGTGCTCGCGCGCATGCTGCGCCGCGCGGTGGGCTATCTGCCTGACCTGGCCGACCTGAACGGCATCCGCGCATGGACGGGGTTCCGTTCCGCGAGCCCCGACGGGCTGCCGCTGCTCGGCGAGCATCCGGCGCGGCCGGGCGTGTGGCTCGCGGTCGGGCACGAAGGGCTCGGCGTGACGACTGCGCCGGGCAGCGCGCGGCTCGTCGCTGCGCTGATGGCCGGCGAACGGCCGCCCATCGATATCGAACCGTATTTGCCGGGACGCTTTCTGAGCGCGTCCCTCGTAGCCGGAGCGCTGACATGAAACGACCCCCACGCTCACTTCGCTCGCGGTCGACCGGAGCTGGCGCTTCAGCACTGACTCCGGTCCCATGCACGGCGCCCCCCGCGGGGGCGGTCAGCCTCCTTGGGGCGGCCCGGCGGAGGCTGACATGATCATTCATCTGGACGGCCGCCCGTTGACGGTGGCCGACGGCGCGACCGTCGCGGCCGCCGTCGCGGCGAGCGGCGACGACACGACGCGCGTGTCGTGCACGGGTGCGGCGCGTGCGCCGTTTTGCGGAATGGGCATCTGCCAGGAGTGCAGGATGACGATCGACGGCCGCCGCCGGCTGGCTTGCCAGACGCTGTGCCGCGACGGAATGCAGGTGGAGCGCACGCGATGAAACAGGAACGACTGAGCGTCGACGTCGCGATCGTCGGCGCGGGGCCGGCCGGGCTGTCGGCCGCGCGGGCCGCCGCGCGTAGCGGTGCGACGGTTGCGATCGTCGACGACAACCCGCGCGCGGGCGGGCAGATCTGGCGGCAAGGCGCAACGGCTGCGCCGACGCCGGCCGCTGCCGAGCGGCTCGCCGTGTTGCGGCAGCCGAACGTCACACATCTCGCGGCGACGCGCATCGTCGCCGAAACGCAGCCGGGCACGCTGCTGCTCGAAGACGACGAACGCGGGCTGCTGCTCGATTTCCGCACGCTGATTCTCTGTTGCGGTGCACGCGAGCTGCTGCTGCCGTTTCCTGGCTGGACGTTGCCGGGTGTCACCGGCGCGGGCGGTTTGCAGGCGCTGATCAAGTACGGCCTCGACGTGCGCGGGCAGCGCACGGTGATCGCGGGCAGCGGGCCGCTGCTGTTGGCGAGCGGGGCGACGGCCCGTCAGGCCGGCGCGCGCGTGTCGCACGTGCTCGAACAGGCCGCATGGGGCGACGTGGCCGGTTTCGGGGCAGGGCTGTGGCGCTGGCCGTCGAAGCTCGCGCAGGCCGCGAAGCTCGTCACCACCGCCTATCGGCCTGATTCGCATGTCGTCGAGGCGTTCGGCGACAAGCGGCTCGAACGCGTGCGGATTCGTCAGGGCGATCGCGAATTCGACGTCGACTGCGACCGGCTCGCGTGCGGCTTCGGCCTCGTGCCGAACACCGTGCTGCCGAGTCATCTCGGCTGCCGGATCGACAACGGCGCGGTGGCGGTCGATGCGCACCAGCGTACGAGCCGCGATGGTATTTTTGCGGCGGGCGAGTGCACGGGCGTCGGCGGCAGCGAGCTGGCGATGGTCGAAGGCGAAATCGCCGGTTTGGCGGCGACCGGGCAGACGGCGCCGTTGGCTGCGCTGGTTACCCAGCGGGCGAACTGGCAGGTGTTTGCCGATGCCGTGCGCGAGCGCTTTGCGATCCGGGAGCCGATCCGCCGGCTCGCGCGGCCCGACACGTTGCTGTGCCGCTGCGAGGACGTGCGTTTCGATGCCGTCGCGCAAGCGCCGGGCTGGACGGCCGCGAAACTGCAATCGCGTTGCGGGATGGGTGCGTGCCAGGGCCGTGTGTGTGGTGCGGCCGCGCAGACGCTGTTCGGCTGGACACCGCCAATGCCGCGCACGCCGCTCGTGCCCGCGCGGGTCGGCACGCTGATGCTGGATGGCACCGCATCCTGCGACGGCGCGTGACGCGTCGCGGCAACACGGCAACACGGCAACACGGCAACACGGCAACACGGCCCGGTTGACACCGGGCCGCGCCATTCATTCCACCTTCACTTTTTCCCATCCGCCGACCTGCGGGGCCGCACAGGCCCGCAGACACTCGATCGTCGCGGCCACGGCCGCGCGATTCGCGCTGTCGGGGTGCCAGTACATCGACACCGCGCCCTGGCCCTCGAGCTGCATCGGCAGGATCCGGATCGCGTTCAATTGCGCGAAGCGTTGCGCTGCACGATGCGACGCCACGCCGAGCAGGTCGGTGTTGTTCAGCAGCGTGAGGTTGAGGATCGACGAATTCGATTCGACGCAGTGCGGCGGCCGCACGCGGCCGGCGGCCGACAGTGCGGCCTCCAGCGCGTTGTGCACGGGCGTGCCTGACGGCCATACGATCCACGAGTAGGCGAGCACGTCGTCCCAGCCGACCGACGTCGCACCGGCGAGCGCATGGCCGGGCCGCGCGACGAACACGACCGGATCGACATACAGCGCTTCGGCATGCAGCAGCGGATCGACGGATGTCGACCCCGAGCGGCCCACGACGATATCCAGTTCGCTGCGTGCGAGCTGCGGCATCAGCTGGTTCATCGTGCTTTCGGTGAGCCGCACCTGCGCGCGCGGCATCCGTTTCAGCAGTTGCGACACCGCGAGCGGCACGGTGTCGGCCGCCGCCACGCCCGACGTGCCGATCGTCACGAGGCCGCTGCCGCCTTCCCGCAGCGCGGCCATGTCGTCGCGCGCGATGTCGAGCTGCGCTTCGACCCGGCGTGCATGCTCGATCAGCGCTTCGCCGTACGGCGTCGGCCGCAGGCCGCGTGCATGCCGCTCGAACAGCGGCAGCCCGACGTCCTCTTCCAGTTCCTTCAGCCATTTCGACAGCGCGGGCTGCGTGGTCGCGAGCGCGACCGCCGACTGGCTCAGATTGCCGGTGCCGGCAAGGCTCAACAGTACCTGCAGATGCCGCAGTCGCAGCCGGTGGGTCCAGTCCATCGCATGCCTCGTCGCGAGTAGGTATATCCATAAACATATGGATCAGATGATTTGACCATTTTACCGGGTATGCCTGGGTCGAATATAAATCCGCTAACGGACTGCAGCACGGTTCCCGCCCCGACATAGCGCCGACGCCGATCGGCCGACTCCAAGGAGACATCATGACGACCCACCCGGACGCGTCGCGCGCCGCCTACTACGCACGGATCGCCGAGCAACGCCTGGCGCCGCTGTGGGAATCGCTGCACAACCTCGTGCCGACATCCCCGCAGCCGGCCGCGCAGGCCGCGATCTGGAAGTACGCGCAGGTGCGCGATCTCGTGATGCAGGCCGGCAGCGTGATCAGCGCGGAAGAGGCCGTGCGTCGTGTGCTGGTGCTGGAGAACCCCGGGCTGCCCGGCAAGTCGAGCATGACGCCGACCCTGTACGCGGGCCTGCAACTGATCCTGCCGGGCGAGATCGCGCCGAGCCACCGGCATACGCAGTCGGCGCTGCGCTTCATCGTCGAAGGGCGTGGCGCGTGGACGGCGGTGAACGGCGAGCGCACGACGATGCATCCGGGCGACTTCATCATCACGCCGTCGTGGGCATGGCATGACCACGGCAACCCGTCGGAGGAAGCGGGCGGCGAGCCGGTCGTGTGGCTCGACGGGCTCGACATCCCGCTGCTCGCCAACCTCGACGCGGGTTTCGCGGAGAACTACCCGGAAGCCGTGCAGCCGGTGAATCGCCCGGAAGGCGACAGCTTCGCGCGCTTCGGTCACAACATGGTGCCGGTGCGGCATCGCGCGAGCGATCCGACGTCGCCGGTATTCAGCTACCCGTATGCCCGCACCCGCGAAGCGCTCGACGCGCTGTACCGGAACGGCGAACTCGACGCGTGGGACGGCGTGAAGCTGCGCTACGTGAATCCCGTGACGGGCGGCTGGCCGATGCCGACGATCGCCACCTTCATGCAGTTCCTGCCTGCCGGTTTCGACGGCCGCACGTACCGCAGCACCGACGCGACGATCTACTGCGTCGTCGAAGGCAGCGGCACCGCGCACATCGGCGGCAACGCCTTCGAATTCGAGCCGCACGACATTTTCGTCGCGCCGTCGTGGGTGCCCGTGCGGCTGTCGGCGTCGTCCGACAGCGTGCTGTTCAGCTATTCCGACCGGCCTGTGCTGTCCGCGCTGAACCTGCTGCGCGAAGCGCGCGACTGACGCCGGCCGGTTTCAACGTTTCGTTTCCTTTTTCCGTGCGCCGTCGCTGCGGCGTGCCCCCTTCATTCGTATTGACGCTGGAGCCATTCATGACTTTCGTTTTCCCGCCCGAAGCGCCCGTGGCGCTCCCCGTCGCCGGCAGCGACGCGCAGTTCGCGGTGCGCCGTGTGTATTGCGTCGGTCGCAACTACGCGGCCCATGCACGTGAAATGGGCTTCGATCCCGATCGTGAGCCGCCGTTCTTCTTCTGCAAGCCGGCCGACTCGATCGTGCCGGTCGCGTACGGCGACACGCTCGATCTCGCGTATCCGTCGCAGACGCAGAACTATCACTACGAAGCCGAACTCGTCGCGGTGATCGGCAAGGGCGGTTCGGACATCTCGCTCGAGCGCGCGCTCGAACACGTGTGGGGCTACGCGGTCGGCCTCGACATGACGCGCCGCGACCTGCAGATGAAGATGCGCGAGATGGGCCGGCCGTGGGAGATCGGCAAGGCATTCGACCGCTCGGCGCCGATCGGGCCCGTGCATCCGGCGAGCGATGTCGGTCACTTCGAGCAGGGCGGCCTGTGGCTGACCGTCAACGGCGCGACGAAGCAGAAGAGCGACGTGTCGCACCTGATCTGGTCGGTCGCGGAAACGGTGGCCGACCTGTCGAAGTTTTTCCGCCTCGAACCGGGCGACGTGATCTTCACGGGCACGCCCGAAGGTGTCGGCGCGGTGGTCGCGGGCGACGTGATGAAGGTCGGCGTCGAACGGCTCGGCGAACTGACCGTGCGCGTGGTCTGACACATCTTCCCCGAAAGGCGACATCGTGCAACTGCATAGCTTCTTCAACAGTTCGACGTCCTACCGGGTGCGCATCGCGCTCGCGCTGAAAGGGCTGCCGTACGACACGCTGCCGGTGAACATCCGCACCGGCGAGCATCGCGAGGCGTCGTACGTCGCGAACGTGAACCCGTCAGCCGCCGTGCCGGCGCTGGTCGATGGGGATTTCCGTCTCGGGCAGTCGCTCGCAATCCTCGATTACCTCGACCAGATCCAGCCGACGCCTCGACTGATTCCGCTCGAACCGCACCATCGTGCCCGCGTGCTGGAACTCGCGACGCTGATCGCATGCGACATCCATCCGGTCAACAACCTGCGCGTGCTGCGCTATCTCGACGGCGAACTGAAGGTCACGCCGCAGCAGAAGACCGCGTGGTACCGGCACTGGATCACGGAAGGGATGGCCGGCGTCGAGCGGCTGCTCGCACGCGCGGACGAGGGCCCGTGGTGCTTCGGCGACACGCCGACGCTGGCCGACGTGTGCCTCGTGCCGCAGGTCGCGAACGCGTTGCGGATGGATTGCGACCTGAGCGCGTATCCGCGCAGCCTCGCGGTATATGAACACGCGCGGCACGAGCCGGCATTCGAGGCCGCGCAACCGCAGCGGCAACCGGATTACGTCGCGTAACACGAAGCAGGAGACACACATGGGCGAGACAAAAGACAAAGGCCGGCGAGTGCTGGTGATCGGCGGCGGCATCGGCGGGCTCGCGACGGCGCTCGCGCTCGCGCGCCAGGGCATCCGCGTGAAGCTGCTCGAACAGGCAGATCAGATCGGCGAGATCGGCGCGGGGATCCAGCTCGCGGCGAATGCATTCAACGCGCTCGACGCGCTGGGCGTCGGCGAGGCTGCGCGCAGCCGGGCGGTGTTCACCGACTGGCTGCAACTGATGGATGCGGTCGATGCGCGCGAGGTGGTGCGCATCGATACGGGCGCCGCGTACCGTGAGCGCTTCGGCAATCCGTATGCGGTGATTCATCGCGCGGACATTCACCTGTCGATCTACGAGGCGGTCAAGGATCATCCGCTGATCGAATTCCGGACGAGCACGCAGGTGTGCGGCTTCGAGCAGGACGGCAAAGGCGTGACCGTGACCGACCAGCATGGCGAACGCTATCGTGCCGATGCGGTGATCGGCTGCGACGGCGTGAAATCCGCGATCCGTCATGCGCTGATCGGCGACGCGCATCGCGTGACGGGCCACGTCGTGTATCGCGCGGTGGTCGACGTCGACAACATGCCGCGGGACCTGCAGATCAATGCGCCGGTCGTGTGGGCCGGCCCGCATTGCCATCTCGTCCACTATCCGCTGCGCGGCGGGCGGCAGTACAACCTCGTCGTCACGTTCCACAGCCGCGAGCAGGAAACCTGGGGCGTGCGCGAGGGCAGCAAGGAGGAAGTGCTGTCGTACTTCGACGGCGTCCATCCGCTGCCGAAGCAGATGCTCGATCGGCCGACGTCGTGGAAGCGCTGGGCGACCGCCGATCGCGATCCGGTCGAACGCTGGAGCGAAGGCCGTGCAACGGTGCTCGGCGACGCCGCGCATCCGATGACGCAATACATCGCGCAGGGCGCGTGCCAGGCGCTCGAGGATGCGGTGACGCTCGGCGCGGCCGTGGCCCGGACCGATGGCGACTTCGAGGCCGCGTTCGCGCTGTATGAACGCGTGCGGATTCCGCGCACCGCGCGTGTGCTGTATTCGGCGCGCGAGATGGGGCGGATCTATCACGCGAAGGGCGTCGAGCGGCAAGTGCGCAACGGGCTCTGGGTCGGCCGCACGCAGGCGCAGTTCTACGATGCGCTCGACTGGCTGCACGGCTGGCGCGCGGAGGATTGCCTGAAGTCCGTCGCGTAACGCGGCGCGGTTGGCCCGATTCCGGCGGCGCGCATTTCAACGACACGACGCGCGACCGCCTTCCTGGAGGAGACACCATCATGGCCGATACGCTGTCCATCGACGTCAGCGAATGGATCGACCGGCATCGCGTGGCGCCGTTTCAGGCCGCGATCGTCGTCCTGTGCTTCCTGATCGTCGCGATCGACGGGTTCGATACCGCATCGATCGGGTTCATCGCCCCCGTCATCCGTGCGGAATGGGGCCTGTCGCCCGCGCAGCTCGCACCGGTATTCGGCGCGGGGCTCGCCGGGCTGATGGCCGGCGCGCTCGTGTTCGGGCCGTTCGGCGACCGGTTCGGCCGCAAGCGGCTGCTGCTCGCCTGCGTGGCGTGCTTCGGCATTGCGAGCGCCGCGTCGGCGAGCGCGGGCGGCCTGACCGAGCTGATCGCGTGGCGCTTCGTGACCGGGCTCGGGCTCGGCGGCGCGATGCCCAATGCGATCACGCTGACGTCCGAATACTGCCCGGCGCGGCGCCGTTCGCTGCTGGTGACGACAATGTTCTGCGGCTTCACGATCGGCTCCGCGCTCGGCGGCCTTGCGGCTGCGTCACTGATCGAACACCACGGCTGGCGCTCGGTGCTCGTCGTCGGCGGCGCCGCGCCGTTGCTGCTCCTGCCGGTGCTCGCGTGGCGGCTGCCGGAGTCGGTGCGCTATCTTGTCAATACAGGCGCGGCGCGCGAACGGATCGCGGCGATGCTCGGTCGTATCGCGCCGGATCCGCAACTTCTGAGCGCGTCGTTCATCGCGCCCGCCGGCAAGCCGGCCGGGTCGCCGCTCGGCCGCCTGTTCAGTGCCGACCTGCTGCGCGGCACGTTGCTGCTGTGGCTGGCGTTCTTCATGAGCCTGCTCGTGATCTACCTGCTGTCGAGCTGGCTGCCGACGCTGCTGCGCACGACCGGCGCGACGCTGCAGACGGCCGCGCGCGTGACCGCGATGTTCCAGATCGGCGGCACGCTCGGCGCGATCGTCCTCGGCGGGCTGATGGACCGTTTCGATCCGCATCGCGTACTGGCCTGCAGCTATGCGGCGGCCGGCGTATTCGTCGCCGCGATCGGCGTGTTTGCCGCATCGCCGTGGGGCGCCGCGCTCGCCGTGTGCGCGGCCGGCTTCTGCGTGTCGGGTTCGCAGGTCGGCGCGAATGCGCTGTCGGCCGCGTTCTATCCGACCGAGTGCCGCACCACCGGCGTGAGCTGGGCGAACGGGATCGGCCGTGGCGGCTCGGTCGTCGGATCGATGGCAGGCGGCGCGATGCTCGCAATGGGCGTGCCGTTGTCGACTGCGTTTGCGGTCGTCGCGGCGCCGTGCGTGATCGCGGGGATCGCGGTGCTGGCGCTCGGCGTGGTGCGTGCCGATGCGGCGCGCATGCCTGCCGCGAAGGCGATTGCGGGCGAGCAGGCCTGAGCGAAGGCGGGGGCAAGGCCGCCTGTCGGCAAGCGGCGGGAGCTTCATTATATGAATTGATATAATATTTATTCTTTAATTGTCATCCCGCGCCAATGAACGACGATCTTTCCGCCGGGTTGCCGGAACCCGACCCGATGCGCGCGGCCGCCGAATCGGCCTGCGCGCTGCTCAAGGTGATGTCGAATCCCGACCGGCTGCTGCTGCTCTGCGAACTGTCGCAAGGCGAGCGGTGCGTCAGCGATCTCGAGACAGCGCTGGATATCCGCCAGCCGACCCTGTCGCAGCAGCTCGGCGTGTTGCGGGACAACGCGCTGGTTCGCACGCGCCGCGACGGCAAGAACATCCACTATTCGCTCGACAGCCCGGCCGCGGTCGCGGTGATGGGCGTGTTGTACGAACAGTTCTGCGGCCCGGCCGCGAAGGGGCGGCGTGATGCAGCTTGATGCGCTTCATTTCACGCCGTGGCTGTCGCTGGCCGGCGGCGTGCTGATCGGGCTCGCGGCCGCGTGGCTCGTCGCATTCAACGGCCGGATTGCCGGCATCAGCGGCATCGTCGGTGGTCTGTTCACGGCACGTGCCGGTGAGCGCGACTGGCGCGCCGCGTTCGTCGCCGGGCTGATCGCCGCACCGGTCGTGATGCATGTCGCCGGAAACAACCTGACGCCGCAGGTCGACGCAGGGTGGTTCGACTTGGTGGCGGCTGGGCTGCTGGTCGGCGTCGGCACGCGCTATGCGGGCGGCTGCACGAGCGGCCACGGCGTGTGCGGGATGTCGCGTGGTGCGTTGCGCTCGGTGGTCGCGACGGTGGTCTTCATGGTCGCGGGCTTCGTGACCGTCTTCGTGCGACGGCACGTGCTGGGAGGCTGACATGCAGGCAGGATTCGCGTTTCTGGCGGGGCTGCTGTTCGGCGTCGGCCTCATCGTGTCGGGCATGGCCAATCCGCAGAAGGTGCTGGGTTTTCTCGACCTGGCGGGCCGCTGGGATCCGTCGCTTGCGTTCGTGATGGCCGGCGCGACGGGCGTGGCCGTGTTCGCGTTCGCATGGGCGAAGCGCAGGGCGCGGACGTGGCTCGGCTTGCCGATGCAGTTGCCGGCCGTGCGGGCGATCACCGTGCGGCTGGTTGCCGGAAGCGCCGTGTTCGGTATCGGCTGGGGGATCGCCGGGTTCTGCCCGGGGCCCGCGATCGTGTCGATCGGCTTCGGGTCGGCGAAGGGGATCGTGTTCGTCGTCGCGATGCTGGCAGGGATGGCGGTGTTCGAGTGGGTCGAGCGGCGCAGGAGCGTACGGTGATGTCGTGATCGTCGCGTAGCAGGTAGGGCGTGACGGTTGAACCGGTCAAAGTCGGTTGATTCGTATGAGCGCGGTCGAACCGGATCGCGCCAGACTTTTGCTGAATGATGCGGTGTCAGCCTGACGCGCCTCTGTGACGCGACAAATCGCCATTTCAGGAATGCTCGCGCACGTGATGGCCACGGCGTATCCGCCCGGACAGCCGGCGCAGGATCGTGCGCCATGCCGCGAGTAAGCCGGATTGTTCGTTCGGTTCCACGACCGTCGTACTGACCGAGCCCGTGCCGCCGGCCGACAGCGCCACGTGGCCGGCCGTCTCGAGCGTCAGGCATTCGCCTTCGTCGAGCAGGCGGCGAATGTGCTGCGGCGCGTCGGGCAGCCAGTCGAGCCCACCGTGGCGCAGCGTGACCGCCAGCGCGCCGTCCAGCACGATCACCTGGCTGCCCTTGTCGAACCACGCAAAGTGGCTTTGTCCGGCGTCGAGTCGGATGTGATGCGTCTGCATGGCGATTCCCTTTCCCGGTTGCGCGGCCTCGCGACGGCGAGGCGACAGCGTGCGATCAGGTTAGGGAAACGGGCACCGGCACGACAGATTCAGGGGCCGGGAATCTGTTGCGGTGCAGACGACGATTTTGCGTCGCTGTATCGGTGGGTTTCCCCGGAATCTGTATCTGGCGTGCGATCGGCCGCGCGGGCACGATCGGCTGCATGACGCCTTTCACCGATTCATCCCGCCCGCCGTTGCCCATGGACGGCGAGCCGCTTTACGAACGGCTCGCCGAGCACTACCGCCGCATCATCGCGGCCGGCACGCTGTCGCCCGGCGACCGGATGCCGTCGGTGCGCGCGTTCATGGCACAGCATGGCGTGAGCCTGTCGACCGCGATCCAGGCGTTCCGGCGGCTCGAGGATACCGGCTGGTGCGAGGCGAAGCCGCGCTCCGGCTACTTCGTGCGGCGCCGCGCGTCGGCCGCGCTCGAAACGCTGCCGGAAAGCGACGGGCCGCCGCTGAGCGTCGAGCCGCCGTTCGCGGGCCTGCACGAACGCGTGTCGCGCGTGATCGACCGTGCGAACACGGCACCCGATGCGCTGAACCTTGGTGGCGCGTCCGCGCTGGCCACGCTGTATCCGGCCGAGCGCCTGCAGGCGCTCGCAATCCGGCTGTTGCGGCGCAAGCCCACCTTGCTGACCGACGCGGGGCCCGTCGGCGGTTCGCCCGAATTCCGGCAGACGATGGCCAAGCGCGCGCTGTCGTATGGCGTGACGGTGACGCTGGACGACGTGATGTCGACGAGCGGCGGCGTCGATGCCGTGAATCTCGCGTTGCGCGCGGTCGCGCGCCCCGGCGACACGATCGCGATCGAATCGCCGGCTTTCTTCGGCTTGATCCAGTTGCTCGAAAGTCTCGGCCTGCGCGCGCTCGAAATCCCGGCCAGCCCGACGACCGGCCTGTCGATCGAGGCGCTCGAAGTGGCGCTGACCGCGTACCCGGACATTCGGGCCGTGGTCGTCGTGCCGAACCTGCAGAACCCGCTCGGCTGCGTGATGCCCGACGAGCGCAAGGCGGCGCTTGTCTCGCTCTGCTCGCGCCATGGCGTGGCCGTGATCGAGGACGAGCCTTATCGCGAGCTCGTCGAGGCGCCGCAGCCGGTCAAGCCGGTGAAGGCATGGGACCGCGACGGCACGGTGATCTACTGCCCGTCGTTCAACAAGGTGCTGGCCCCCGGGATGCGGCTGGGCTGGATAAGCGCGGGGCGCTGGCACGCACGCGTGAAGATGCTGAAGTTCGCGCACAGCCGGCACAACGCCGCGTTGCTGCAGGCCGTTGCCGCCGAATTCGTCGGCTCGGGCGCGTTCGATCGCCATCTGCATCGGTTTCGCGAACAGTTGCGCGTGCAGCGCGACGTGACGATCGATGCGATTGCGCGGCATTTCCCGGCCGGAACCCGGATGAACCAGCCGCCGGGCGGGATGCTGCTGTGGATCGCGCTGCCGGACGGCGTGCGCTCCGAGGCGCTGTTCGACGCCGCGTTGACGCACGGAGTCAGGATCGCGCCCGGCTCGATCTTCTCGAATTCCGACCGCTTCGACGGCTATATCCGGCTCGCTTGCACGCGCGTGTTCGATGCGGCGCACGAAGCGGCGTTCGAAACGCTCGGCCGCCTCGTACGGGAAGCCATGGCGGCCACGTAAGCGTGGTGGCGACCGGCCGGGCTTGCGAATTCGCAAGGCCCCCGGCTTTCCGGGCCACCGACACGGCCAGCCGCCGCCATTTCATCGGCTGGCCGAGTGCGTGGCGAGGTGCTGGCGGATCAACGACAGGTAACGATCGCCGACCGAGAAATCGCGTGCGGCGCGCGGCCTGTCGGCCTGGCGCAGCGTGGCCGGTGCGCTCATGCCCAGATACCGGCATACGGCCGACGGGAAGGGCTTGCGCGTATGCCCGAGCTGGCGAGCCGCGCGCTCGACGCGGGCATCACCGACCTGAGCGCGGAGCCACGCCAGCACTTGGCGATCGGCTTCGTTGACGATACGGACCAGATGTTCCATCGCGCACCTCACTGTTCATAAATACAGTACTGTAAATATAACCAGCGTTTGCGGCGACCGCAAGCGGATGCGTCCAGGCTGGCCGTTCGGCCAGGTCAGCGAGCCGGCACGGCGGTTCGCGTGATCCGGCCAGCAGGGGCAGCGGGTGCAACAGGGGCAGCAACCTTCGTATAGCGCGCGTCGGTCAGCGTGCCGAGGAACGCGACGATGTCGTCGATTTCCGCGTCGCTCAGCGCGGGCGGCGTGCCCGGCCGGCGGTTCATCGGCGTCGAGTTGACGTTGATGTTGCCGCGGTAGGCGGCCGGCACGTCGTCGAACGTTCTGGCCCCGTGATACCAGAAGCCCGGGTCGGTCGAGCGCGTGTTGTAGAACGCGACCGCGTCGCGCAGCGTCGAGAACACGCCGTTGTGCATGAACGTCTGTTTGATCGCGACGTTGCGCAGCCCCGGCGTGCGCAGGTAGCCGCACCATTGCGTCGGCTCGGGCCAGCGCAGCCGCCGTGCGGTGTCGCACAGCCCGTTGTCGAAATGGCGCGGATCGCGGTTCGCCGGCAGCGCGCGGTTGCGCGGCACGGCGATCGCGTCGTAGCCGAAATCGGTGAAGAGCGAACGTTCCGGGCGGTTCGACGTCTCCGACAGCGTATGGCAGCTCATGCAGTTGCCCTTGTCGGGATTCCGGAACAGCGCGAGGCCGCGCATCTCGGCCGGCGCGAGCGGTTTGCGCGTGCGCAGGAACACATCGAAGCGCGACGTGAACGGCGCCATTTCGTCGCTCTGCAGATAGGCCTCGACGGCCACGCCCAGCGCACGCACCAGTTGCTCGGGATCGCGCCGCACCGGCGCGCCGAAACGTGCGGCGAGATCGGGCGCGAGTTCGGTCGCGTCGACCTTGCGCAGCAGCGCGGCCGGCGACCGGTTGTTCATCTCGTTCGGATCGAACAGCGGCCCGCGGATCTGCTCGGCGAGCGTATCCGCGCGGCCGTCGCTGAACAGGCCGCCGAACGGCGACGGCGCAGGCGCGTCGTCATCCTGGTAGAAGTGGCGGCGCGGCACGTAACGCACATAGAGCAGCGACGGTGCGTTGCGCTGGCTGAAACGCCCGGGCCGGCTGCCTTCCGGCACACCGGGCCCCGCGAGCGAGGCGGCCGACAGCGTCGGCGCGAACGCGCGGCCCGGATCGTGGCAGCCCGCGCACGACATGCCGCGCGGCTCGGACAGCCGCGGATCGAAGAAGATCCGGCGGCCGAGCGCGACGAGCGTCGGGTCGGGCGCGAAGCGCGCGGTCGCCGCATCGATCTTGCCCGTCACCTGCGGCGTGCGGTTGCCGATCGTGTCGACGACTCGCGAAGGCGGCGCGCCGGGGAGCAGGACCGTTTCGGCCGGTGCGGCGTGGGCCGTGAGCGCCAGGCCCGCGAATACGGCCGTCGTGGCCAGCGTGCGCAGCGTTTGCAGGCCGCGCGCATGGCGGCCGTCACATCGAACCACTTCACTCACGGCGCAATGAATCCCGTCTTGTCGCAGGCGAGCGTCGTGCCCGACTGGTTGCACGACGCGAGCAGCTTGCCGGCTGCCGAGTATGCGTGGAACACCCAGCCGGTCGCCGGGGCGGCGCGACGTTCCATGATCAGGAAACCGAAGCTGTTGTTGTGCGACAGCCGTTCGATCACGGCGCCCGGTGCGGGCGTCAGGCCGGCCGGGAACGGGTCGGGCAGCGCGACGTCGAGATTGTCGCCGCCGTTGCCGGACACGATCGTCGCCGGATGCCCGGACGAGAAGTTGATCGCCTGGAAGTCGTGCACGTGGCCATGCAGCGCGACGTGCACGCCGGGCGGGTAGTACGCCTGCGCGTTGAGGCTCGACATCACCGACTGCAGCGCGAGGTTGCCCGGCGCGGGCGTGCTGCCGGCGATCGGCGCGAACGCGAGGATCGGATGGTGGTTCGTGAAGATCGTCGTCGTCATGCCGGCCTTCGACGCGAGCGCGGCGACCGTCTGGAACTGCTTCTGGTAGATGCCGAATTGCGCGTCGGTCGTCTTGAGCGGCGTGCGGCCGACCTTCGCGGTGTCGAACACGATCACCTGCGAGCCGCCGCCGAGCGATACCGCATAGGGTTCCGAATAGTTCGCGTTGTTGTCGTTGGCCGGATCGTCGCACGAGCGCGCGGCCGAATACGGGCGCGGATCGAGGAAGCGGAACCAGCCTTGACCCGCCCGCGCGCATTCCTCGTGATTGCCGCGCACGACGACCCACGGCGCCTTCGCGAGCAGCGGGGCGGCCGGACGGAACAGGTCGGCCTGCCACGTATCCCAGCCATAGCCCCACGGGCTGTCCTTGCAGCCGGCGATGTCCGGCGGGCACGCGTTCTCGCGATAGTGGTAGTCGCCGATGTGCATCACGAGGTCGGGCGACAGCTTCGCGACGCTGGCCGCGATCGTGTCGAACGGCCACACCGATGCGTCGTTGCACGCCTGCCACGCGTTGTCGGCTTTCTTCATGCGGCAGCCGGTGTCGGCGATGATCGCGATGCGTTGCGGCTGCGCCTTCGGCAGCGGCAGCGTGCGGCCCGCGACGCTTGCCGCCTGCGCGCCGGCCGGCAGCGTCATCTCGCAGACGGACACCGGGAAGCTCGACGGCTTCGAATCGGACGGATCGCTGGCGGTCGGCCGCTGGGCGAGGGTCGCGGCGCCCGCGCGCACGGACATGCGCGACAGCTTGCCGTCGACGGTCAGTTGCGGGCACAGCGGATCGCCGGCCGACGCGGGCGTGTAGTTCGTGATGACGCGCGCGATCGCCTGGTTCGACTCGCCGATCTCGACCCATGCGGCCTGGATGTTGACCGACGCACTCGCCGGATCGGCCGGCGAATCGATGTGGTTCGAGCACGCTGACAGCACGGCGAGGGCAGCAAGGGGAGCGCAGCGCACGAGCAGCGTGCGCGTGAGGAGTCGTCGCATGGGAGGCACCGTAGGAAAGTCGTCAACGATACGCAGCGCGAATGTAAGAAATATGAAAAGACGGGGGCGCTTGCATACGGGCCGGGCGTCGACATCGCGATGGCAGGTCGCGGCCGGAGGGCCTTGACTTCAAGCCGGCTTGAAGCAGCAAAGTGCGAGGCACGATCAAAGAACCAGAAGGGGGATTCGACGATGGAAACCAGCCAGCCCAATGACGAACAATCCGCGCTCTGGAACGGCCCGTCGGGGCGTGCCTGGGTCGACACGCAGGCGCCGATCGACCGGATGTTCGAGCCGCTGGAGAACTTGCTCGTGGATGCGGCGGCCACGTCGTCCGCGCGCAGCGTGCTCGACGTCGGCTGCGGCACGGGCGCGGTCACGCTCGCGATCGCGCGGCGGCTCGGTGCAGATGTGAAATGCACGGGCATCGATATCTCGGCTCGGATGATCGACGCCGCGCAGGCGCGCGCCGAACGCAGCGGCGTTCACGTCAGTTTCGTGCGCGCGGATGTGCAGACCCACGCGTTCGAGCCCGCGAGCGTCGACCTGATCGTGTCGCGCCTGGGTGTGATGTTCTTCGACGATCCGGTCAGGGCGTTCGCGAATCTGCGGCATGCGGCGCGGCCGAATGCGCAGATGCGGTTCATCGCATGGCGCAGCGCGGCCGACAATCCGTTCATGACGATTGCCGAGCGGGCCGCCGCGCCGTTGCTGCCGAACCTGCCCGCACGGCGGCCCGGCGCGCCGGGACAATTCGCGTTCGGCGACCAGCAGCGAATTGCGTCGGTGCTGTCGGACAGCGGCTGGGCGGACGTTGCGATCGAGCCGGTCGATCCGGCGTGCGCGCTGCCTGCTTCCGCGCTGGACGACTACATTTCGCGGCTGGGCCCGGTCGGGCTGGCGTTGCTGGAGGTGGACGAGGCAACGCGGCGGCGCGTGGTCGACACGATGCGTGCGGCGTTCGCGCCTTACGTGGAGGGTGCCGATGTGCGCTTCGACGCAGCATGCTGGCTCGTGACGGCGCGGGCACCGTCCGCGTAACGCGTTGCGGTAGAGCGGTGGGTCAAGGAAGGGCCGGCCGGTTTGCCCCGCGCGTGGCCGTTCGCGCGGGACGAAACCGGGCCGCGTGACGCACGCGCGTCAGTGTCGCCGCGCGCGCAGCATCAACCACGCGCAACCGCCGGCGACCAAGGCGAGACCGAGGAGGACGGCTTCGACGCCGAGTGCAAACCCGGGCGGCATGTCTCCGGTGTCCGGCATCGGCGACAGGTTGATGCCCATCGCGATGGCGCCGCCGGCGAGCAGCGCCGCGCAGACGATCCAGTAGACCTTGCCGCGTGGCGCCGCGGCCCGGATTCGCCACAGCGCGATGCCGGCGCCGCCGAGGTAGAGCACGGCGAGCGTGCCGAGCGCGATGACGTCGGAGGCGCGGCTTTGCAGGAGTCCGGTCATGGTGCGGCTCCATCGTGGATGGCGAACCGCCCCGGCGTGGCAAGGGCGGCGTTCATTCGGCCTCCGTCGCATGCCCCGGCGCGCGGCTCAGCAGATGCGTACGCTTGTCGGCCGCGAGCGACACGTAGCGTTCGTACTGGCGCAGCACATCGGCAATCACTTCGTCGCCGCGCAGGTATTCGACGTCATAGCCGAGCCGCCCGTCCTCGAAGAACGTGACGATCCCGTACACGTGTGCCCGTTCCGCTTCCGGCTCGGCTGCCTCGCGCACCAGGAACGCGGCCGCGGATTTCACGGTCACGCGCGCGCCGTACACGAAATCGCGGTGGTCGGCGGTCGGCACGGTGAGCCGGACGGCATCGTCGCTGTCGCGCTGCACGTTCGCATCGACACCGCTCGCGCGCAGCTCGTCGGCGACCTTGCGCAACGCGGGCTCGACCGTCTCGGCGACGAACTGGCGCGCTTCGGCTTCGGTCGTCTGCCGCAGGATGTGCGTCAGGCGGTGGCGCCAGTGCTGGCCGGTCCAGAAGCTCGTCGCGGGCGCGACGTCCTGCGAATAGTGCACGCGGTCGGCCGCGAGCCCGCGCCACAGCCCGTAGCAGAGCGCGAGCATGATGATCGCCACGGGAAGCGCGGCGATCAGCGTCATCGCCTGCAACGCGCCGAGCCCGCCGGCGACGAGCAGCACCGCGGCCGTCACGCCGAGCAGCGCGGCCCAGAACAGCCGTTGCCACACGGGCGAGTGCGCGTTGCCGCGCGTCGCGATCTGGTCGAGCACGAACGCGCCCGAATCGGCGGACGTGACGAAGAACACCGCGATCAGCACGATCGCGACGATCGACAGTCCTTGCGATAGCGGCAGGAAGTCGAAGAAGCGGAACAGCAGCGCGTCGACGTTGGTGGCCGTCTGCGCGAGCGCGCCGGCCGCGCCGTGCGTATCGAGCCAGATCGCGCTGTTGCCGAACACGGTCATCCACACGAGGTTGAACGCGGTCGGCACGAGCAGTACGCCGATCACGAACTGGCGGATCGTGCGGCCGCGCGAGATGCGCGCGATGAACATGCCGACGAACGGCGACCACGACACCCACCACGCCCAGTAGAGGATCGTCCAGCCGCCGAACCAGCCTTCCTCGCGCGGCGACGCGTACGCATAGGTGCGGAACGACAGGTCGACGAGATGCGACAGGTACTGGCCGATGTTGTCGCCGAGCGCGCGCAGCAGGAACGACGTCGGTCCCGCGACGACCACGAATGCGAGCAACAGGAACGCGAGCAGCAGGTTCAGCTCGGATAGCCGCCGCACGCCCTTGTCGAGGCCACTCGCGGCGGAAGCACCCGCGAGCAGCACGACCAGCACGACCAGCCCGATGCGGAACGCGTTGCCGCTGGTGTCCCAGCCCACGACCGTGTGCAGGCCGGCGCTGATCTGCATTACGCCGTAGCCGAGCGTCGTCGCGATGCCGGCGACCGTGCCGACCAGTGCGAACGCGTCGACCGTGTGGCCGATCCAGCCGTTGATGCGCTCGCGCAGCACCGGATACAGCCCCGAGCGCAGCGTCAGCGGCAGGTTGTAGCGGAACCCGAAATACGCGAGCACGAGCCCCATCAGCCCGTAGATCGCCCACGCATGGAAGCCCCAGTGGAAGAACGTCATCAGCATCGCCTCGCGCGCGGCGGCGGGCGTGCCGGGGTCGACGGTCGGCGGCTTCAGGAAATGCTGCATCGGCTCACCGACGCCGAAGTACATGAGGCCGATGCCCATGCCGGCCGCGAACAGCATCGCCGTCCACGACACGAAGCTGAATTCAGGTTCGGCGTCGTCGGGGCCGAGCCGGATGTTGCCGAAGTCGCTGGCGGCGATCAGCACGAGAAACACGAGGAAGCCGGTGACGGCGAGCACGTAGAACCAGTCGAAGCGTGCGATGACCCATTGCTGGCCGGAGGAGAACAGCGCGCCGGCTTCGCTCGGGTGCAGCGCGCACACGACGAGCAGTGCGCCGATGACCGCGAGCGCGGGCAGGACGACCTGCGGCTTGAACGTCGTGCGGGGCGAGGGACGGGAATCTGGCATGACTGGCATCCAGTTGTGGGCGCAACGAGGCGCGACGCCGCCCGGCGCGCGTGTCGCGCGTCGGACCCTGATACGGCGTGCGTCGAGTGTACCGCGGTGTCAGGACTGCAAGAAGGGGCATGCAGAAGAGATGAACCTGACGAATTGTAAGGTATCGAAGGGGCCGAGGAAACCCGCGCGGTTCGCACGGCGGGCGGACGAGCCGCTTAAAACGACGACTGCCGTGTGCCGGGCGCCCGGGCAGCACGCGTGGAATGCGCGAAATGCGTGTCGCCCGGGGCAGGGGCAGCGCGCCGAAGGCGCTGCCGCGAGGGTTCAGAACGTGACGGCGATCCCGGCCATGCCGACGAACTGGCCGTGCGTCGTCGACGGCGTGAGCTGCTGCGAATCGCCGACGATCGGTGCCGCGTCGATCACGTGGCCGGCGCCTTGCGCACCGAGCGTCTGTCCGCTCGAATGCGTGTACGCCTGCAGCGCATAGAGCGTCGTGCGCTTCGACAGGCTGTACGACTCCTTCAGCGAAACCTGCTGGTAGCGGGCCGCACGGTTGATGCCGTTCGCCTTCGACGCGAGCGTGTACGCGAACGCGCCGGCCACCGAGAATACCGGCGTGAAGCGGTACGCGGCGAGCGCGCCGTAGGTGTTGAACACGGCTCTATCCGTGAACGCGGAGCCGTTGCCGGGCAGGTACTTCACGTTCGAGTAGTTGAGACCCATCGTCAGGTCGCCGAGCGTGTAGTTGCCGGCCGCCGCGACCTGCTCGACGGCCTTCGCGGTCAGGTAGCCCTGGTTCAGCACGGATACCGCGAAGCTGCCCGACGCGGCGGTCGCCGGATTCAGAAAGCCCGCCGACGAGCCCGAGCTGTTGATGCGCAGGTAGCCGGCCGCGATGCCGATCGGCCCGTTCGCATAACGCAGCGCGGCGCTGAACGTGTTGCCCTTGCCGGTCGCGCCGGCAATGCCGCCGAATGCATACATCGCGCTCGCGGTCAGCCCGGCGAAGGTCGGCGACGTATAGGTAACCGAATTGTTCACGCGGATCGTCGTGTCGAGGCCGTCGATGTCGCCCGGATGCGCGCCCGTCGCGCCGGTCAGCCAGCTGCTCGACGCGTACGGGCCGACGAACAGGAAGTACGGCGTGTACTGGCGGCCGGCCGTCATCGTGCCGTAGCGATCGTTGCGCAGGCCGACGAACGCCTGGCGATTGAAGATCAGGCCGGCAGCGGATTGCGCGCCGTTGTTCAGGTTGAAGCCGGACTGCAGGTCGAAGATCGCATGCGTGCCGCCGCCGAGATCCTCGTCGCCGCGCAGCCCGAACTTCGACGCATACAGGTTGCCGTCGCGCATGTAGACGTTCGAGTGGCCCTGCTGGTTGTTCACGTACGCGAGCGAATCGTCGACGACGCCGTACAGCGTCACGCTGCTCTGCGCGTGGGCGGCGGTCGTGCCGAGTGACGCGGCCGATAAAATCAGGATTGCATATCGATTGGCGGGTGCTTTCATTGACGATCTCCAGATCTCTTCATCTTTTCAAGGTGGGCGGGAGGCTCGGTCGCCTCCTCTGTGGCGGGCGGCGGGCCGCGTGAACGGCCCGTCTTGCGTGGGTGACGCGGTTCAGCTGTCGAATGCGACGACGAGGCGGCGCCATGCGCCATCCTGCGCATCCAGCTCGACGTGCGCGCCGCGTACGGCGACCGGGCCTTGCAGCGACGCGGGCAACAGGATCTCGACGCGGTCGGCCGGGCGTGCCGGGCGGCCGTCCCAGCGCACCGATACGCCGAGCGCGCCCGACGCTTCGCGGCCGGTCTCGATGCGCCACAGCCCGTATTCGCCGTCGCGCCATGCTTCCGTCTCGCCGTCGTCCTCGACGCATTCGCCGTAGGCGACGCCGTCCTCGATGCGCGGCGCGACGAGGAAGCCGCGCGTGTCGGCACGCGCGCCGAAATGCTGTTCCGCGACGTTCAGCGGCAGCACGCGGCCCTCGCGCAGCAGCATCACCGGCGAGTCGAGCGGCGCGGGCAGCGTCACGCTCGCGCCGCCGTCGAACGCTTGCGCGCTCGCGCAGCACATCCAGCGCGCGCCCGACGGCAGGTAGACGGTGCGCGCCGTCAGGCCGGGGTCGACGACCGGCGCGACGAGCAGCGCGTCGCCGAGCATCATGTCGTCACATTCGTCGTAGCAGCGCGCATCGCCGGGGAAATCGGCGAAGGTCGGCCGCAGCACGGGCTCGTAGCGCGTCGTCGACAGCCACAGCAGGTGATAGAGGTAGGGCAGCAGCCGGTAGCGCTGCTTGATCAGCGACGCGATCTGCGCGGTGATCTCCGGATACATCCACGGTTCGTTGACGGTGCCGTCGTCGTTCCACGAGTGGATGCTGAAGCGCGGCATGAAGATGCCGAACTGCACCCAGCGCAGCAGCAGTTCCGGCGACGGCGCGGGCCCGGAGAAGCCGCCGATGTCGTGACCGATGTTCGACACGCCCGACAGTGCGAGCCCGAGGCCCATCTTCAGGTTGTAGCGCAGGGTTTCCCACGACGTATAGTTGTCGCCGGACCAGGTCTGCACGTAGCGCTGCATGCCGGCGCCGCCGGAGCGCGACACGAGGAACGGCCGCCGCGCCGGCGCATGCGCGCGCTGCGCGTCGCGCGACGCGCGCATCATCAGTATCGTCTGCAGCACCTTCGCCTCGCGCGCGGGAAACGGCTGGCCGAAGCCGTGCGCGATCGCGTCGGGCGACCAGATCTCGTACTCGTTGTTGTCATTCCAGGTCGACTCGATCCCGTATTCGAGCAGCGCCGACGTGACCTGCTCGCGCCACCAGCGGTACGCGTCGGGCTGCGTGAAGTCGAGATACGCGCCGACCTCGTCCCAGAACTGCACCCATGCCGGCTCGCCGGACGCCGAGCGGATCAGCAGCCCGCGCGTGGCCGCGTCTTCGAATGCGGGATGGTCGCGCAGCAGGCACGGCTTGATGTTCGCGCACAGGCGGATGCCGTGGTTGCGGTAATGCTTCACGAAGCCCTTCGCGTCCGGAAACTTGTCGCGGTTCCAGTTGAACACGTAGCGCTTCGCGCCGATCGACGTATAGCCCGACGACAGGTGGAACGAATCGCACAGGATGTCGTGCGTGTCGCATTGCTCGACGAACTGGTTCATCTGCTGCTGCGCGTCCGGCGCATCGGTGTAGCTCATCGTCGAGCCCGAATAGCCGAGCCCCCATTTCGGCGTGCGCGCGGGGCGCCCGGTGAGCCACGTGAAGCGCCGCGCGGCCGCGAGCGGCGTGTCGGGCGACGCGATGAAGTAGTAGTCGAGATCGCCGTGCTCGGCGACGAAATAGCGGTACGGGCCGTGATAGTTGTCGAGCTCGCGGCCCATGTCGAACGTGCAGTCCGACAGCGTGTCGTAGAACAGCCCGAACCCCTGGCAGGCAGCGGGCGACCATGTGATGTAGAACGGAATGTGCTTGTACAGCGGGTCGGTGTGCTTCGCGCTGTAGCCCATCGCGTCGATGTTGCGCATCTCGAAGCGCGCGCCGGTGCGGTCGAGCTCGCCCGCGCGTTCGCCGAGGCCGAACACCTTGTCGCCGCGCTCGCGGGCGACGTAGTGATACGCGCGATCGTCCCACCAGCCGAAGTTGTACGCCTGCGTCGCACGGTCGGCGAGTGCGACGCGCCACGTGCCGTCCGCGCCGCGCATCGACCACGTGCAATGGCCGCCTTGCCGGCGGACCGCGACGCGAATCTGCGCGGTCTCGATGCACACGGCATCGTCGTCTTCGACGAGCGTATAGGCGGGCAGCGCGAAGCCGTCGAGATCGAGGCGGTCGCGCCCGTCGAGCGGCACGTCGTCGAGGCCCGGCGCGATCGACCACGTGCGCGGGTTGCGTGCCGTCGCATCGGGCAGCACACGCACCCGCACGATGTCGTCCTCGAGCACGAAGATCTCGACGGTTGCGCCCGCCTCGGACGCGAGCAGCACACGGTTCGCGTGCTGGCCGGCGACGCGGAACACGGGCGGATGAAGAAGCGAAGTCATGAATGCGATTCCTGGTAAGGGCGAAGGTCAGGCGTGCCGGGCGAGCAGGCGTTCCTGCTTCGACTGCCCGCGGATCAGCACCGCGAGCAGCGTGACGCCGATGATGTCGAACAGGCCGAGGCACGCGAACAGCGGCGCATAGCCGATCTTGTCGGCGAGCGCGCCGACCAGCAGCGAGAAACCGAGCCCGCCGATCCACGCGGCCATCCCGGCGAAGCCGCTCGCGGTGCCGACTTCCTCGGGATCGAACACGTCGGCCGACAGCGTGTTGACGAGCGCGGAGATCATCTGGTGCGCGAAGCCGCCGACGCAGAACAGCGCGATGGCCGTGTACGGCGATGCGACGAGCCCGATCATCGCGGGCCCGAGCATCAGCACCGCGCCGAGCGCGATGCCCGCGACACGCGACCATACGAGCGGCAGCTCGAACCGCTTCGCGAGATACGGCGACAGGTAGCCGCCCGCGATGCCGCCGAGGTCGGCCGCGAGAAACGGCATCCACGCGAAGATCGCGATCTGCTTGAGTTCCATGTGGCGCTCGGTCGCGAGATACAGCGGAATCCAGAAGCTGAAGGTCTGCCACGCGGGTTCGGCGAAGAAGCGCGGCAGCGCGATGGCCCAGAAGCGCCGCGCGGTGACGACGTCGCGAATACGACGCTTCGACACGGGCGGCATCGTCGCCTGGCCGTCGCGGATCAGCGCGCGCTCCTGCGGCGTGATGCGCGGATGGTCGGCCGGCGACCGGTACTGCGCGTACCAGAGCGCGGCCCACACGAAGCCGAGCGCGCCGGTGGCCATGAACGCGGCCTGCCAGCCGAACCGCATCGACAGGAACACGACGAGCGGCGGTGCGATCGCGGCGCCGAGCGACGTGCCCGCGTTGAAATAGCCGACCGCGACGGATTTCTCGCGATCGGGAAACCATTCGGCAACCGCCTTCATCCCCGACGGAATCGCGGCGGCTTCGAACAGGCCGAGAAAGCCGCGCAAGATGCCGAGCGACAGCCAGCCCGACGCGAAGCCGTGCGCGACGCCGACCACCGACCACAGCATCGCGAACAGCGCGAACCCGAGCCGCAGCCCGATCAGGTCGACGACGAAGCCGCACACGGGCTGCATGATCGTGTAACCGATCTGGAACGCGCCGACGATGTACGAATACTGCTGCGTCGAGATCGAAAAGACCTGCTTCAGCTCGGGGGCGAGCACCGCGAGGGAATTCCGTGCGAGGTAGTTGAGGATCGTGCCGAGACATACGAGCACGATGATCCACCAGCGCAACGCCTTGACTGTCTTCACTGCTGTCTCCTGTCGGGCAGGGCCGGCGTGTGGCGCCGGTCCGATCCATGACGACCATCCGTTCGGGATGGCCTGTTTCGCTTTATTTGTACGATGTCCGATCTTGATGGACGCCATTTTTCCCGGATTGCATCGGAATCGTGGCGTTCAAGCGAACATTTCGTCGTCGTTGAGGCTGCATGTTATCTGACGACTGATCATTTTCGAACATCCTATGTTCGAATTCGAATCCGGTCAACGTGAAATTGCATTCGAACGAACTTGCTCGGGGTTTTCCCGATGAGCGAGGTCACGCGGCGTGCAGGGCGACGCACGGCGATCACGCGCTGAAGGCCCGTGCGGCGGGGCTGTGCGAGCGTCGGGTGATCGAAAGGCGCGGGACGGAGCGTGACAACCCTGATGAAAATTTATTTCTTTTCGAGACGGGAGTTGTGTAAATTCATTTTCATCATCCTTGCAACAACCCTTCGCATGACGCCTCTCGTTCCGCACGACGCCAGTTACGACGAACCCGCGATCGCCGAGCGGATCGCGTCGGCGATGCCGTTGATGACGCCGATCCACCGCCGCATGGGCGAATTCGTGCTCGCGAATCCGTTCCGCGCGGCGACGATGCGCATCGACGAACTCGCGCAGGCCGTGAACGCGTCGATCGCGACCGCGAACCGCTTTGCGAAGGCGCTCGGTTTCGACGGCTATCCGGCGATGCGCGCGGCGCTCGTGCGTGGCTTCGAGGCGACGCTCGGGCCGGTCGAGCGGTTGCGTTCCGCGCAGGAGCAGGAGCCCGGCGTACGTGGTGCGGCGTGGATCGACGCGGTATTCGACCAGGCCGTCGCGAACATCGAGAACACGCGTGCGCAACTGGACGCAGCCGATGTCGAGGCCGCGGTCGAGGCGATCGTCGGCGCGCGGCGCGTGCTGATCCTCGGTGCGGGATCGAGCGCGTTTCTGACCGGACTGATGGAGCATGGGCTGTCCGTCTGCCATGACAACGTGCAGTCGCTCGCGTTGCTCGGCGGCCCGTCGCACGCGGCGCGGCGGCTGTATACGGCCGACTCGCGCGATCTCGTGATCGCGCTCGCGTTTCCGCGCTACGTGAAGGACACGATCGAACTGGCCCGGCGCGCGGCAGCGCGCGGTGCACGTGTACTGGGTATCTCCGACGGCCCGCAATCGCCGCTTGCGCCGATCGCGTCGCTGAACCTGTACGTCACGGCCGAGCGGCGCTTCGCGGCGACGTCGGAAGCGGCCGTGCTCGCGATGATCGAGGCGCTGATCGACGCGGTCGCGCTGCGCACGCACCGGTCCGCGAAATCCGCGGCCGAGATGACCGAATTCCTGCTGCCGTGGCTCGTCCAGCCGCAAGCGATGCTACCGGCCGCCAACCCTTCTACTCACCGTCCAAAAAAAACATGACTTCACCCGCGATCGTTGCGATTCACGGCGGCGCAGGCACGATCCTGCGCGAGGCGATGGATTCCGACACCGAACGTCAGTACCGTGCCGAACTGACCGCCATCCTGGCGGCCGCGCAGAAGGTGCTGGCCGATGGCGGCAGCGCGCTCGACGCCGTCACCGTCGCGGTGCGATTGCTCGAGGATTGTCCGCTGTTCAACGCCGGGCGCGGCGCCGTCTATACGGCCGAAGGCAAGCACGAACTCGACGCGGCGGTGATGGATGGCGCGACGCTCGGCGCCGGCGCGATCTGCTGCGCGACGCGCGTGCGCAATCCGGTGCTGGCCGCCCGGCGCGTGATGGAAGCCAGCGAGCACGTACTGTTCGCCGGTGAGGGCGCCGATGCGTTCGCGGCCGCGCAGGGGCTCGAACTCGCGGAACCGGGCTACTTCGACACCGAGGCGCGTCGCGCGCAGTGGGTCAAGGCGCGCGCAGCGGCGGGCGTCATGCTCGACCACGACGCGGCGACGTTCACGTTCGGTGCATCACCGTCGCGGCAGCAGCCGGCCGAACCGCTCGATCCGGACCGCAAGCACGGCACGGTCGGCGCGGTCGCATGCGACCAGCACGGCCACATCGCGGCGGCGACGTCGACGGGCGGCATCACGAACAAGCAGCCGGGGCGTGTCGGCGATTCGCCGATCATCGGCGCGGGCTGCTACGCGGATGACGCAACGTGCGCGGTGTCGTCGACGGGCACCGGCGAGATGTTCATCCGGCTCGCGACCGCGCATGACGTCGCCGCGCAGATCGCGTATCGCGGCGCATCGCTCGCCGACGCCGCGCACGACGTCGTGATGAACAAGCTGCCGCGACTCGCGGGCCGCGGCGGGATCATCGCGGTCGATGCGCAGGGCAACGTCGCGATGCCGTTCAACACCGAAGGGATGTACCGCGGCTATGCGCGCGTCGGTGAAGCGCCGGTGGTCGGCATCTATCGCGACGACGACACGGCCTGATTCCGGACCGCACGAGGAGGAGACCCACGATGACTTCGAGCCGTAACCCGTCCGGCCTGGTGCTGCCCGAGCAGCGCGTGGTGGCCGTCGACGACCTGTCGGTCACGTTCCGCCGCGAAGGCGCGACGTTCGACGCGGTGCGCAACGTGTCGTTTCACGTCGACCGCGGCGAGACGCTCGCGATCGTCGGCGAATCGGGCTCGGGCAAGTCGGTCACGTCGCTCGCGCTGATGCGGCTCGTCGAGCACGGCGGCGGCGCGATCACGAACGGCCGGATCGCGTTCCGCCGTCGCGGCGGCGCGATTGTCGATCTTGCGCAGGCCAGCGGCGCGACGATGCGCGGCATTCGCGGAGCGGATATCGCGATGATCTTCCAGGAGCCGATGACGTCGCTGAACCCGGTGTTCACCGTCGGCGACCAGATCAGCGAGGCGATCGCGCTGCATCAGTCGAAAAGCCTGTCGGAAGCGCGCGCGGAAACGCTGCGGCTGCTCGAACTCGTGCGTATCCCGGAGGCGCGCCGCGTGTTCGCGCGCTATCCGCACCAGTTGTCGGGCGGGATGCGGCAGCGGGTGATGATCGCGATGGCGCTGTCGTGCCGGCCGTCGCTGCTGATCGCGGACGAGCCGACGACCGCGCTCGACGTGACGATCCAGGCGCAGATCCTGCAGCTGGTGCGCGGGCTGCAGGACGAAATGAACATGGGCGTGATCTTCATCACGCACGACATGGGCGTGGTGGCCGAAGTGGCCGACCGCGTGCTCGTGATGTATCGCGGCGAGAAGGTCGAGGAGGGCGAATCGGATCGCATCTTCGCGACGCCTGAGCATCGCTACACGCGCGCGTTGCTCGCGGCCGTGCCGAAACTCGGCTCGATGCAGGGCACCGATGCGCCCGAGAAATTCCCGCTGCTGAAGGTTGACGGCGCAAACGCGGCCGCACCGGCGGCGTCGCCCGCACCCGCGGCGAACGACGCCGCGCAGCGGCCCGTCGATCAGTCCGCGTCGCCGATCCTGCGCGTGCGCGATCTCGTGACGCGCTTCCCGGTGAAGAGCGGCGTGTTCGGCCGCGTGTCGCAATACGTGCATGCGGTGGAACGGGTGAGCTTCGAACTGCGCGCGGGCGAGACGCTCGCGCTGGTCGGCGAATCGGGCTGCGGCAAGTCGACCACCGGCCGCTCTCTGCTGCGCCTTGTCGAATCGCAGAGCGGCTCGATCGAGTTCGACGGCCGCGACATCAGTGCGCTGAAGGGCCCGGACCTGCAGGCGCTGCGCCGGAACATCCAGTTCATCTTCCAGGATCCGTTCGCGTCGCTGAACCCGCGCCTGACCGTCGGCTTCTCGATCATGGAGCCGTTGCTCGTGCACGGCGTCGCGAGCGGCCGCGAAGCGCAGGCGCGCGTCGACTGGCTGCTCGACAAGGTCGGCCTGCCGCCCGAGGCCGCGCGCCGCTATCCGCATGAATTCTCGGGCGGCCAGCGCCAGCGGATCGCGATCGCGCGCGCACTCGCGCTGAACCCGAAGGTCGTGATCGCCGACGAATCGGTGTCGGCGCTCGACGTATCGGTGCAGGCGCAGATCGTCAACCTGATGCTCGACCTGCAGCGCGAGCTCGGCGTCGCGTACCTGTTCATCTCGCACGACATGGCGGTGGTCGAGCGCATCAGCCATCGCGTCGCGGTGATGTATCTCGGCCAGATCGTCGAGATCGGCCCGCGCCGCGCGGTGTTCGAGGCGCCGCAGCACCCGTACACGAAGAAGCTGATGAGCGCGGTACCGGTGGCCGATCCGGCACGCAGGCATGCGCCGCGCCAGCTGGCGGCGGACGAGATTCCGAGCCCGATCCGCGCGGTCGGCGACGAGCCCGCCGTCGCGCCGCTCGTCGCGGTCGGCCCCGATCATTACGTCGCGACGCATCGCGTCGGCGGCGCGTACTGAAGCAATGCATCGCGACGGCGATGCGCGAGCGTACAGGAAGTCGAAACCGAAACGCCCGTGAGGCGTCACCGATTCACCGATAGGAGCCCAGCAAAATGACCAAGCAGCATCCGTTCCCGATGTTTCGTCCGCGCGCGTGTTTCGTCGCGCTTGCCGGCGCGTTCGCGCTGTCGGCCGCGGTGCCCGCGTTCGCGCAGCAGACCGCGGTGATGGCGGTGGATTCGACGTTCACGACGATGGACCCGTACGACGCGAACGACACGGTGTCGCAGGCCGTCGTGAAGTCGTTCTACCAGGGGCTGTTCGGCTTCGACAAGGACATGAAGCTCGTCAACGTGCTGGCGACCAGCTACGACGCGAGCCCCGATGCGAAGACGTACACGATCAAGCTGCGCCAGGGCGTGAAGTTCCACGATGGCACCGATTTCAACGCGGCGGCCGTGAAGGCGAACTTCGACCGCGTGACCGATCCCGCGAACCACCTGAAGCGCTACAACATGTTCCGCGTGATCGAGAAGACCGAAGTGGTCGATCCGTACACGGTGAAGATCACGCTGCGCGAGCCGTTCTCGGCGCTGATCAACACGCTTGCGCACCCGTCGGCCGTGATGATCTCGCCGGCCGCGCTGAAGAAGTGGGGCCGCGACATCGCGCTGCATCCGGTCGGCACCGGCCCGTTCGAGTTCGTCGAATGGAAGCAGACCGACGACCTGAAGGTGAAGAAGTTCGCCGGCTACTGGAAGAAGGGCTATCCGAAGATCGACGCGATCGACTGGAAGCCGGTGGTCGACAACAACACGCGTGCAGCGCTGATCAAGACCGGCGAAGCCGATTTCGCGTTCCGCATCCCGTTCGAGCAGGCGGTCGACCTGAAGGGCAACCCGAAGGTCGACATCGTGGAGCGGCCGTCGATCGTGCAGCGCTACGTGTCGCTGAACATGCTGCAGAAGCCGTTCGACAACCCGAAGGTGCGCCAGGCGCTGAACTACGCGGTGAACAAGGAAGCGCTCGCGAAGGTCGCGTTCTCCGGCTTCGCGACGCCGTCCACCGGCGTGGTGCCGCAGGGTGTCGAATACGCGACGAAGCTGGGCCCGTGGCCGTACGACCCGGCGAAGGCGCGCGCGCTGCTGAAGGAGGCCGGCTATCCGAACGGCTTCGAGACGACGCTGTGGTCCGCGTATAACAACTCGACGTCGCAGAAGGCGATCCAGTTCGTGCAGCAGCAGCTCGCACAGGTCGGCGTGAAGGTGCAGGTGCAGGCGCTGGAGGCCGGCGAGCGCGTCGCGAAGGTCGAGAGCGCGCCGGATCCGGCGAAGGCGCCGGTGCGGATGTACTACATCGGCTGGTCGTCGTCGACCGGCGAAGCGAACTGGGCGATCACGCCGCTGCTCGCCGGTGCGTCGGCGCCGCCGAAGCTCGTCAACACCGCGTACTACAAGAACGACACGGTCGACGGCGATCTGACGAAGGCGCTCGAGACGGTCGATCGCGCGAAGAAGACCGACCTCTACGCCGATGCGCAGAAGCAGATCTGGACCGATGCACCGTGGATCTTCCTCGTGCAGGAGAAGATAGTGTATGCGCGCAGCAAGCGGCTGCAGGGTGCATACGTGATGCCGGACGGTTCGTTCAACTTCGACGAAATCTCGCTGAAATGACAGTGGTGATGACGGCGGTTCGTCCGCCATGCGGTGCCGGCGGCGCAAGCCGCCGGCACGCTGATTCGATCGGTGCCCCATGCTGAATTTTCTCGTCAAACGCCTGTTCGGCCTGCTGCCCACGCTCGCGATCGTCGCGGTGCTGGTGTTCCTGTTCGTCCACCTGCTGCCGGGCGACCCGGCGCGGCTCGCGGCCGGCCCCGAAGCCGACGATGCGACGATCGCGCTCGTGCGTGCCGATCTCGGGCTCGACCGGCCGCTGCCCGCGCAGTTCGTGAACTTCTTCACGAAGATCGCACACGGCGATTTCGGCATGTCGACGCGCAGCAAGCGGCCGGTCTCGACCGAGATCGGCGAACGCTTCATGCCGACGCTGCTGCTGACGCTCGTCAGCATGGTGTGGGCGACGGCCTTCGGGATGGCGATCGGCATCGCGTCGGCAGTGTGGCGCAACCGCTGGCCCGATCGCCTCGGCATGACGCTCGCGGTGTCGGGCATCTCGTTTCCCGCGTTCGCGCTCGGCATGCTGCTGATGGAAGTCTTCTCGGTGAAGCTCGGCTGGCTGCCGGTCGTGCCGGACGGTTCGTGGAAGAGCTACGTGCTGCCGTCGCTGACGCTCGGCGCCGCGGTCGCGGCCGTGATGGCGCGCTTCACCCGCGCGTCGTTCGTCGAGGTGCTGAACGAGGATTTCGTGCGCACCGCGCGTGCGAAAGGCGTGCACGAGCCGAAGGTGGTGCTCAAGCACTGCCTGCGCAACGCGATGATCCCGGTCGTCACGATGATGGGGCTGCAGTTCGGCTTCCTGCTCGGCGGCTCGATCGTCGTCGAGGTCGTGTTCAACTGGCCGGGGCTCGGCCGCCTGCTCGTCGACGCGGTGACGATGCGCGACTACCCAGTGATCCAGGCGATCGTGTTGCTGTTTTCGCTCGAGTTCATCCTGATCAACCTGACCGTCGACGTGCTGTATGCGGTCATCAACCCGACCATCCGGTTCAAGTGAGGCGCGCATGAACGCGACAGTCCAGCCCGCGGCGCCGGCCGCATCGACCGCGATCCGCACGCCGTGGCGCGAATTCTGGCGCAAGTTCCGCAAGCAGACCGTCGCGCTCGTCGCGGGCGGCTTCGTGCTGGCGCTCGTCGTGCTGGCGTTCGTCGGCCCGCACATCGTGCCGTTCGATCCGGAGAACTATTTCGACTACGACGCGCTGAACGCGGGGCCGTCGGCCGTGCACTGGTTCGGCGTCGATTCGCTCGGCCGCGACATCTTCAGCCGGATCATCACGGGTACGCGCATCTCGCTCGCGGCCGGCTTCTTCTCGGTCGCGCTCGGCGCGGTGGTCGGCACGTTCTTCGGGCTGCTCGCCGGCTACTACGAAGGCTGGTGGGATCGCATCACGATGCGCGTGGCCGACGTGCTGTTCGCGTTCCCGGGCATCCTGCTCGCGATCGGCGTGGTCGCGATCCTCGGCAACGGGATGGTCAACGTGATCTGCGCGGTCGCGATCTTCAGCATCCCGGCGTTCGCGCGGCTCGTGCGCGGCAACACGCTGATGCTCAAGCACATGACGTACGTCGAGGCCGCGCGCAGCATCGGCGCATCCGACTGGACGATCATCATGCGGCACATCCTGCCGGGCACCGTGTCGTCGGTCGTCGTCTACTTCACGATGCGGATCGGCACGTCGATCATCACGGCCGCGAGCCTGTCGTTCCTCGGGCTCGGCGCGCAGCCGCCGACGCCGGAGTGGGGCGCGATGCTCAACGAGGCGCGGGCGGACATGGTGACGGCGCCGCACATCGCGATCTTCCCGAGCCTGGCGATCTTCCTGACCGTGCTCGCGTTCAACCTGCTCGGCGACGGGCTGCGCGACGCGCTCGATCCGAAGCTGGAGCGTCGCTGATGCGCCATGCACCGATGTGGGCGGCGACGCTGCCGGCCGGGCCGCGTGGCACGATCGCCGACGTGCCGGGCGTGACGGTCGGCCATTGCACGCTCGATGCCGGCAGCGTGCAGACGGGCGTGACCGTCGTGAAGCCGCATCCGGGCGACGTGTACCGCAGCAAGGTGCCGGCGGGGGCTGCGGTGATCAACGGCTTCGGCAAGAGTGTCGGGCTCGTGCAGGTCGACGAACTCGGCACGCTCGAGACGCCGATCGCGCTGACCAATACGTTCGGCGTCGGCGCGGTCGCGCAGGCGCAGATTCGCGCGGCGATCGCGGCGAATCCGCAGATCGGCCGCGACTGGTCGACCGTCAACCCGCTCGTATTCGAGTGCAACGACGGCTATCTGAACGACATCCAGGCGTTCGCGGTCACGGCCGCGCATTACGACGACGCGTGCCGCGCGGCATCGCGTGACGTCGCACGCGGCGCGGTGGGTGCCGGGCGCGGGATGGCGAGCTTCGACCTGAAGGGCGGGATCGGTTCGGCATCGCGCGTCGCCGTCGCGGCAGGGCGGCCCTATACGGTCGGCGCGCTCGTGCTCGCGAATTTCGGCCGGCTGCCGATGCTCACGCTCGGCGGCGTGCCGCTCGGGCGCATCGTCGCGCAACGGCGTGCGGCCGGGGCCGCGCATGCGGCGCCGCCGGAGCAAGGATCGATCATCCTGTTGCTGGCTACCGACGCGCCGCTCGATGCGCGGCAACTGTCACGGCTCGCGCGCCGCGCCGGGGCGGGGCTGGCCCGCACAGGCTCGGTCTACGGGCACGGCAGCGGCGACATCGCGCTCGCATTCTCCACCGCATACACGATCGCGCACGACGCATCGACTCTCGCGCTGCCGGCCCTCGTTGCCGATGCGGCGCTCGATCCGCTGTTCATGGCCGCGGCCGAAAGCGTCGAGCATGCGATCGCCGACGCGCTGCTGCAGGCCGTGACGGTGGTTGGGCGCGACGGCCACGTGCGGCAATCGCTGCGCGATGCGGTGCCCGATCTCGATCGCCTGTTCAACGAAGGCCACGAAGGACGTCTTACCCAGTCATGAAGATCCTGATTTCGACCGACATCGAAGGTGTCGCCGGCGTATTCGCCACCGAGCAGACGCGTGCCGGCAATCCGGAATACGAGCGCGCGCGCCGCTGGATGACCGCCGAGGCGAACGCGGCGATCGAAGGCGCGTTCATGGGCGGCGCGCAGGCGGTGTGGGTCAACGATTCGCACGGCGGTTTCCGCAACCTGCTGCCCGACGGGCTCGATGCGCGTGCGCGCGTCGTGCTCGGCAAGCCGCGCACGCTCGGATTGATGACGGGCCTCGAACAGCAGCCCGATCTCGTGTTCATGATCGGCTATCACGCGAAATCGCAAACGCGCGGCGTGCTCGCGCACACGATCAACAGCTTTGCGTTCACGCAGGTATGGCTGAACGGCGTCGAGCTCGGCGAAGCCGGGCTGTACGGTGCGCTGGCACGCGAATACGGCGCGCATGTCGCGCTGGCCACGGGCGACGACGTGTTCGCGGAGGAAACGCAGCCGCTGTTTCCGGATGCGCATTTCGAGACGGTCAAGACGGCCGGCGGCGCATCGAGCGGCGATACGCTCACGCCCGCTGCGTCATGCGCGCGGATCGCAGCGGCGGCGCGCGAAGCGGTTGCGCACGCGCTGTCGGCCGGCGTGCGCGCCGGCGCCCATCGGCCCGCGCCGGCCGCGTGCACGCTACGCGTGCAGACGGCGGCGCTGGCCGACCTGTTCTGCGTGCTGCCGTCGCTGGAGCGCGTCGATGCGGTGACGCTGCGCTTCGACGGGCCCTCGGTCGAGCATGTGGTGCGCACGCTGAACAGCTTGTCGGCGATGTCGTTCATGCTGCGGTGATGCGCGTGACCGCCATGTTGTTTGCGCGCCGCGCGTCGTCAGGGGTTGCCGACCGGGTTCGCCGTCACGGCGAGCAGGAACGCTTCCATCGCCGCGACCAGCGCGAGCGGCGTCTCGTTCATCGGGTAGTGGCCCGCATTGCGCAGCACGTCGACGGTGGCGAGCGGATAACGCCGCAGGTAGGTGCGGGCCATCAGTGCCGCGTCGAACGCCGGATCGTGCTCGCCGATCAGCACTTTCACCGGATGGATGCCGGCGATCTCGTCGCCGAAATCCGTATCGGCCCACGCGCGGAAGTACGCGCCGAACGCAGGCGACGAAGAACGGGCTGCCGAATACGCCGCTTTCCACTCGACCCAGGCGGCGGGCAGCCGGCCGCCGGTGCTGCGATCGATGATGGTCCGGCGATCGGCGACGTGGTCGGCGGCGCGCTCGAATAGCGCACGCTTCTCCGCGTCGAACGGCAGGCCGCCGCAAGGCACGGGCGTGATCGGTACCAGCGCGCGCACGCGTTCGGGCGCCATGACGGCGACTTTCTCGGCCGCCATCGCACCCATCGAATGGCCGGCGATGCTGAAGGTCGCGAAATCGAGCGCGTCGGCCAGCGCGAGCGCGTCGGCGGCGATCTCGTCGATCGTATAGTGGCCCGCTGCGTCGCGCATGCGGCCGTAACCTCGGTAGTCCATGAATACATAGCTGAAGTGTTCACGCGACAGCCACGCTTCGACGGGTTCGAACGCGTGGGCGTCGCCGAACCAGCCGGGCAGTACAAGAACAGGGTGGGGGCCGTCCCCCACGCGATGAAACGTATTCGGCATGTCCGCTCCGATGCAGTGGTAATCCGGCCGATCAGGCCGACGGGTCTTGCGGCCGTCAGGTCGCGCAAGGGTGGAGCGGATCGTAGATCGCGCGAAGGAGACCCGCCTTCGATATCGGGTCATTGATGATGGAATTCGGGCCGTGAGAAATACGCTGCTAGATCCCTACGAAAACATTCCGCGAAGCGTGGTCGTGACCGCGAACGACTATGCGGCGGGCACGACGTTTCCGGAACACGCGCACGGGCGCGGGCAATTCGCGTTCGCGTCGCGCGGCACGATCAGCGTGTCGACGCCGCACGGGCGCTGGCTGGTGCCGCCGCAGCGCGCGTTCTGGGTGCCGGCCGGCGTGCGGCACGAAATGACGATGACCGGGCCGGTCACGATGCTCAACACGTTCGTGTCCGGCGACGCGGCGCAGGAGGCGGGGCTGCCCGAGCAGTGCGGTGTGTATGGCGTATCGGCGCTGCTGCGGCAACTGATCGACGATGCGATCGACCTGCCGGCCCTGTACGACGTCGACGGGCGCGCGGGCAAGCTGATGGCGCTGCTGGTCGCGGAAATCGCGACGATGCCGCGCCTGTCGCTGCATGCGCCACTGCCGGCCGACGCACGGCTGGCGAAGGTGTGCCGGCATCTGCTCGCATCGCCGTCGATCGCGGCCGATCTCGACCAGGTGGCCGCGGACGCGGGCTTGAGCCGCCGCACGTTCACGCGGCAGTTCCGTGCGCAGACGGGCGTGAGTTTTGCCGTATGGCGCCAGCAGGTGTGCATGCTCGCGGCGATCGCGCGCCTGAGCGACGGGCAGCCGGTGACGCGGGTCGCGCTCGATCTCGGATATGCGAGCGCAAGCGCGTTCACGTCGGCATTCCGCCGCATTCTGGGCGATACACCGAGCCGGTATCTGGAGATTCGGCGCTGACCGGAAGGAATCGGCGCCCGCCGGCTACCGCCAAAAAATACGCGCCTGCCAACTTCGGTCAGACGCGTTTAAAGGCACTCGGTCAGAAAAATGCGCGCACAGCCGGCCGGACAGTGCCGCGCATTACATGCGTAATTGTTGCCTATTGCGATTCAATCTCGTTGCCTCATTGCGGATAACGAAGAATACGCCGCATAACGCGCAAACGATATCCTGCCGGACCGACGACTTGTGTGCGGTCGCAGCATGCGTTTCAATCGCACATTCGATACCGGGGCTGAAGGCCCGTCACAAGGCCATCGGCACTCGCGACATGACATGCTGCATTGCAACATCGAATAATCGAGACGGGGGATAAGAAACGCCGCGTGGCGCGATGCCTGTTGGTATCGCGCCACGCGGCGGTGCGGTAGCGAGCGAAGCCGGCGTGCGCCGGCCCGCGCGTCACACGTCGAAGAACACGGTTTCGTCCGGCCCCTGCATGCGGATGTCGAAACGGTAGACGACCGGGCGGCCCGGCTGCGCGTCGCGTTTTGCGACGAGCGTCGCGCGGCGTTCGGCCGGCACGGCGTTCAGCACGGGGTCGGTTGCATTCGCGGCCGCTTCGTCGTCGAAGTACACGCGTGTGAATGCATGGGTGAGGATCCCGCGCATCATCACGGTCACGTTGATGTGCGGCGCTTCGCCGGCGGCGATGCGGCCCGGCTTCACCGTCTCGACGACGAAGCGCTGCTGTGCATCGGTGCCGGTGCCGACCCGCGCGAAGCCCGTGAAGCCGGATTTCGCGATGTCGTCGCGCGACGCGGGGTAGCGGCCCGCGCTGTCCACCTGCGTGAATTCGAGCACTGCGTCGCCGACGACGTTGCCGTCACCGTCGAACACCTGGCCGACCAGCAGCACGTGCTCGCCTTCGGCGTGTGCCGCGGCGATCGTCGGCGTGAACAAGCTCTTCAGGTCGTAGTCGTATTGCTGCGGGCACAGGCCGTACGCGAAGTACGGGCCGACCGTCTGCGAAGGGGTTTGCTTCAGCGTCGTCATGGTTCAGCGCTCCATCGGGGTAGCGTCGCGGCCGCGCAGCACGATGTCGAATTCGTAGCCGAGCGCATAGCCTTCTTCGGTGATGTCCATCGAGAAGCGCGAGATCAGGCGATCGCGCGCGGCCTCGGGCGTGCCCTGGAAGATCGGGTCGTACGCGAGCAGCGGGTCGCCGGGGAAGTACATCTGCGTGACGAGACGCGAGCCGAAGTAATCGCCGAACAGCGAGAAGTGGATGTGATTCGGGCGCCACGCGTTCGGATGGTTGCCCCACGGGTATGCGCCGGGCTTGATCGTCAGGAAGCGGTAGCGGCCTTCGTCGTCGGTCAGGCAGCGGCCGGCGCCGAGGAAGTTTGGGTCGAGCGGCGCGTCGTGCTGGTCGACCTTGTGCACGTAGCGGCCGGCTGCGTTCGCCTGCCACACCTCGACGAGCGTGTTGCGCACGGGCTTGCCGCCTTCGTCGAGCACGCGGCCCGTGACGACCATGCGTTCGCCGAGCGGCTCGCCGTTCTTCACGGCGTTCTTCGTCAGGTCATGGTCGAGCGCACCGAGATCTTCGGCGCCGTAGACGGGCGCGTACTGGTCGCGGAGCTTCTCCTTCAGCGGGATCAGCGGGCGCGTCGGGCCGCGCTTCACGGACGAACGGTACTCGGGGTGGACATAGGCCGGATGCGACGGCCAGTCGCGCGGCGTGAGGATCGTGGGGGAATCCATCGGGCGTCTCCTGATAGGTATTTCGCGAAGTGGATGGCACGACTGTAGCCAATCCGGAAAGTTATGCAAAATGACCTTTTTTCGCGAATCGCATAACCGTTCGTTATGTTCGATGCGCCAATGAAAATTCCGCCGGACAGGATGCCTGTCCGGCGGAAAAAGCGATCGGGCTTCGCGTCGTCGGTGACGACCCCGTGCACGGCCCTCCAGCCAGCCCGTCGCCGCTTTTTTTGTGTTGTCGTTCTTGTTGTTATCCGGTCTCCCTGAGCGCCTGTTATGACTGGCGGCCGGGATCGAACACGATCCCGTCGAATTCGAGTGACAGCGTGCCGCTGCGCAGCAGTGCGGCCGGCGTCGCATCCCGGTCGGCACCGAGCACGTCGCTCACGTAGCTCGCGCAGAACCCGCGCCGCGTCCGCAGGTTGAAGCCGTTGCCGAGCAGTGCGTCGATCCGTTGTTCGGCGGTTGCGTGCACCTGGCGCTGCGCATCGGCGGTCGGCGCCGCGACGCGACGGGCCAGCGCGATGCGTCCGCCGTCGGTCCGGGCGACGAAGCGCGACAGCGGCGTGAGCTTCGTCCACGCAAACGCGGATTCGGCGATCACGGGCTCGTCACCCGACGTGTCGACGACGATGCCGAAGCGATTGGCCCACGCACCCGTCGAGCCCGTCGCGCCTGCCGCGTCGCGCGGCGCATTCGCCGGCACGCGGATGAACACGAGATCCCCGACATGCGCGCTGGTGGCCAGCGTGCGGACCGTGGCGAGCGGCATCGTGCGATCCGTGTCGCGGGCATCGCGCGGGGCGGTGTGATGCGATTCGTAGGCGGCGGTTTCGGTTCGGGTGGTCATGTCGGCTCCGTCGTTCAGTGACAGCACGGAGCGGATTATGCAGACAAGTATCCGAAAGTGTTCTTCTGTGTGCGAAGGTAGCCTAATATCTGACCTGGAGCATCATTTTTCGATACCAAAATGACCGAAACCGCCCAACTCATCGACACGCTGAAGCGCCAGCTGAAGGCGCAGGGCATGACCTACCGCGACGTCGCGCGTGCGCTCGACGTTTCCGAGACCAGCGTGAAGCGGCTGTTCGCCAGCGGCCGGTTCACGCTGGAGCGCGTCGTGGAGATCGCTCAGCTGCTCGGCTATACGCTGGCCGAGCTCGTGCAGGAGGCGTCCGCGTCGGCGCCGAGGCTGCACGTGCTGACCGAGCAGCAGGAGGCGCTGCTCGTGTCCGACGAAAAACTGCTGCTCGTCGCCGTCTGCGCGATCAACTACTGGACGGTGCAGGACATCGTGTCGGCCTATCAGGTGACGAAGGCCGAGTGCGTGAAATACCTGCTGATGCTCGACCGGATGAACGTCGTCGCGCTGTTGCCGGGCGACCGGATTCGCGTGCGCGTCGCGCGCGACTTCGACTGGCTGCCCGGTGGGCCGATTCGCCGTTACTTCCATGCACACGCGCTCGGCGATTTCCTCGACAGCCGCTTCGACGGGGAAGGCGAGACGATGACGTTCTCGCAGGGGATGCTGACGGAGGCTGCCTCCGCCGAGCTCGAACTGGAATTGCGCCGGCTGCGCAGCAAGGCGGCTGCGCTGCATGCGGAATCGTCGTCCGCACCGCTCGCGCAGAAGCACGGCACAAGCTTGCTGATCGCGAAGCGGATGTGGGAGCCGGCCGGTTTCCAGGCACTGCGGCGCAACGCGTGACGCGTGACGTATCGTCGAGCGCTTGGGGTTATCCAGAAAGTTATGCAAAATGGCATTTCATCGTCAATTGCATAACCACCCGTTATGAATAACCGTATCGCCGACGGCCGCGTCAAATTCCGGCATCTGCAGTGCTTTCTCGCGGTCGCCCAGTTGGGCGGCGTGCAGAAGGCGGCCGAAAGCCTGTCGATCACGCAGCCGGCGGTTTCGAAGACGATCGCCGAGCTGGAGGCGATCCTCGGCGTGAAGCTGTTCGAGCGCGGCCGGCAGGGCGCGCAGCCGACCCGCGAGGCGCAACTGTTCATGCCGCACGCGAACGCGTGCGTGCTGGCGCTGCGGCAAGGTGTCGGGCTGCTTGCGCGCGAAGGCGGGGCCGCCGCCGCGACGCTGGAAATCGGCATGCTGCCGACCGTCGCGGCATCGCTCGCGCCCGCGCTGATGAAGGCGCTCGCCGAGCGCTGGCCGCGCGTCGTCGTGCGGATCGCGACGGCCGCGAACGCCGATCTGCTCGAGCGCCTGAAGTCCGGCGCGATCGAGTGCGCGATCGGGCGGCTGTCGGAGCCGGAGCGGATGATCGGGCTCGCGTTCGAGCAGTTGTACAACGAGCCGCTCGTCGCCGTCGTGCGCGCCGGGCATCCGCTGCTCTCGAATGCGGCGCCGGCGGCCGAGCTTGCGCGCTATCCGGTCGTGCTGCCGCCATTCGGCACGCTGATCCGCCAGTCGGCGGAGCAACTGCTCGGCGCTTGCGGCGTGCCGCCGCTGGATTCGTTCATCGAGGTGTTGTCGGTGTCGGTCGCACGTGCGCTGGCGCTCGAGAACGACGCGGTCTGGTTCGTGCCGCTCTATGCGGCCGAATATGACCTGTCGGCCGGGGCGCTGGCACGCCTGCCGCTGCCGTCGGCAGGCACCGACGAGCCGGTCGGGCTGGTGCTGCGCACCGATGCGCAGCCGTCGCCGGTCGCGCGGACGCTGATCGACGCCGTGCGCGACATCGCGCGGTCGCGGTTCGGCGAGACGCGTGAACGCGGGACGTCACGCGCGGCGCGCAAGCCGGCTCGTCGCGACGATTGAGCCGCCGGGCCGCCCCCCGTTCCCGGCTGCCGGACTGGCCATCCGGTCAGTAGCCGGCCTCGTGGTGCTTGGCATATCGTACCGATTTTGGTACGATTGGTGTCAAGACGATGACGAGACAGCAGATCCAGGTCACGCTCGGCGTGCGGTTCTTCCAGACGGCCCGTGGCAACGAGCCGGTGCGCGAATGGCTGAAGGCGCTCGGGCAAGCGGAGCGAAGGGCGATCGGCGAAGAGATCAAGACCGTTCAACTCGGCTGGCCGCTCGGCATGCCGCTGGTCCGGAAGATGGCGCAGGATCTGTGGGAAATCCGTGTGATGTTGCCGGGGCGAAGCGCCCGCGTGCTGTTTACGGTCGTCGGCGACACGATGGTCCTGCTGCACGGCTTCTTCAAGCAGTCGCGGGCCACGCCGTCGGATGATCTCGATGTCACCGTCGCGCGCCTGAAAGCGCTGATGCGCGCCATCTGAATTCCCCGGTTGCGCCGGAACGCACCGTCTACGACGGTCGGGCCGCCGGCAACGCCATGCACTGGAGTACCCATGACGACCACGAACAATCCGCATATCGGCAGCGATTTCGATACCTTTCTCGAGGAGGACGGCAATCTCGAAGCGGCCACCGCCACCGCGATCAAGCGCGTGATCGCCTGGCAGATCGGGCAGGAAATGAAGGCGCAGCACATCACGAAAACCGCGATGGCCGCGCGGATGAAAACCAGCCGCGCCGCGCTCAACCGTCTGCTCGACGAAACCGACACGAGCCTCACGCTGGCGACGCTCGCGAGCGCGGCCACCGCGCTCGGCAAACGGCTCAGCTTCGAGCTGGTGCCCGCCTGACGGGCGCGAAGAATCGACGGACGGCCGAGGCGGCGGCCCTACGCGTGGTGCGTGCGGCGGAGTGGCAGGCAATCCGGCCAGCGGTTCGGTGATGATCGGCCCGCGCGGCGTCGCAAGCAGGCGAGTGTCGGCCGGCGCGTAGCTGCCGGGTCACCGACGAGGCCCGGCCACCTGCAGATAGAGCAGTGCCCCGCCCGCGAGCAGCAGCGGGCACAGAATGTACCAGCCGGTCGTCAGGAACAGTCCGGCCACCGCGACCAGCGAAATCCACGCACAACGGTGCGCGATGCCGCCGCGCGGCAGCAGTTTCAGCGCGGCGGCCGCGCCGAGCCCGTACACCATCACGAAGCACCCGGAGGTGACGAGCACGAGCGGCTTCGGCCCGACGTCCGACAGCGTCGTCGCAGCCAGTGCGACCACTGCGAGCAGGGCGATCACGCCGAGGCTGCGGCGCGGCACGCCGCCGACCTGGCTGCCTTGCGCGAGCCATGCGGGCAATGCGCCGTCGCGTCCGAGCGCCGCGCCGAGCTTGGCCGCACCCGCGAAATACGCGTTCATCGTACCGAGCGTGAGCAACAGTGCGGCCGCGGCGGCCAGCACCTGCGCATGGCCGCCGATGCCGCCCGCGATCAATTCGGCGAGCGGCGCACCCGATCCACCCGCGGACGGTCCGAGCACCGTCACGCTCGCGGCAGCAACCGACAGATACAGGAACCCGACCACCACGACCGCGATTCCCGCCGAGCGCGGCATGTCGTGTGCGGGCCGGCGGAATTCGGCCGCGAGATGCGTGATCGCTTCCCAGCCGGCGAAACTCCACACGAGCAGCGCGGCAGCCTGGCCGACCGCGAGCCAGCCGTGCGGCGCGAACGGATGCAGGTTCGCGGTGCGCGCATGCGGCGCGGAGGCGAGCACCGCGGCGAGCAGCAGCGTGACGAGCAGTGCCGACAACACGAGCTGCATGCGGCCCGAAACGGTGACGCCGAAAGCATTCGCGGCCGACACGGTCGCGATCAGCGCGGCAGCGGTGACGATGACCGTCGTCTGCCCGCCGCCCGTGACGGCCGCGACGTATGCGCCACCGAACATCGCGGCGGCTGGTGCGCCGGCTGGTACCGCGAAGTAGAAACACCATCCGACGATAGCCGCAGCTTTCGGCCCGAATGCGCGCCGCGCGTAGGTCGATACGCCGCCTGCATCGGGATAGCGCGCGCCGAGTGCGGCGAAGGTGGCCGCGAGCGGTCCGGACAGCACGACCAGCGCGGCCCATGCGAGCAGCGAGGCCGGGCCCGCGACCTCGGCGGCCAGTGCGGGCAGCGCGATCACGCCTGTGCCGAGCACGGCGCCGATATAGAGCGCGGCGCCCTGGAAAATGGTCAGCGAGCCCGCGTGATGAGCAGCGGGCGAATCGGCATGCGAGGGCATGGACAGCAGTCTCCGGAAGTCTTGTCGTGTTCGAGCGCGGGCGCCCGCGCGGAAAATCGTTCGATGCTACCCGAACGACGGCGGCCGCGCGGCCCGGCGATCAGTAGTCCGTGCGGTGTTGCGTGTCAGCCGATGTCAGCAGTGGCGTGCGAGCCGCAGGCGGGCATCCTCGCGCGCGGCGGGCGACAGCTCGGGTGCGTAGTGGAACGTTCCCGAAACCAGCGACGCAACGGGCACGCCGTCGCGGAACAGCACGCGATTGCCGGCCAGCGCCGGCACCTTGTCACCGGGCAGCAGCGTGCCGGCAAGATTCAGCGGATCGGCGCCCGTCACGCACACGTACTGTCCGTCGCCTGGTTGCCGCCGCATTTCGCGCAGGATCGGAATCGCTTCGGGCAGCGCGAACTGTTCGCCCGCGAGCCCGGCGACGAAGCGTCCGCCGCGAATCTCGCCGCGCGCTTCGAGGCGCTGCAGTACCCGCACGAGTTCGCGCCAGCTCGGCAGCCAGTCGGCTTCGCGTTCGAGCAGCCGCCAGAACACGACGCCGTAACGGCGCAACAGCGTCCATGCGATGTGTTCGAGCGCGTCGGGGTCGGTCGTGGCGAGGCCGCGTTTTGGTGCGGGCGCGTCGTCGTCCGGCGGCGCATGACGTTGCACGAGCGCCCAGCGGCCCGCGTCGTCCATCCCACCGATCAGCGCACCGCCGCGCCGGGTGCGTGGCGCATAGGTCGCGCTGCGCTTGACGGCGGGCTTCAACAGCGCACGCAGGCCCGCGTAGCTGTCCGCATTCACGAGGCCGGCCGACACGAGTTCGCCGAGCGCCTGTTCGAGTTCGACGGGCAGCATATGCAGGTCGTCGAGCAGCGCATCGAAGAACATCGCGCCGTGCGCGGCGAGGGCGTCGCGTACCTGCGTGGCCCGCGCGGACAGCGCCGGTTGCGCATCGGGATCGCGCAGCGCCTGCCAGGCCGAGAGGTGGCGGCGCGGCAGCAGCACGATCGGCGTCGTCTTCACGGGTGTGCCGGCTGCGCGCGCCGGCGCGCCGATGCGCGTCCACACGAGCTTGCCCGAGCGGCACAGCTCGTCGAGCCCGCCCGCCATGTAGTCGGTGAGCCGCGCGGGCAGTAGCGCGTCTTCCCATGCGCTCGCCGCGGCCTCATAGCCTTCGAGCTGTTCGACCACGGCCGCGAGTGCATCGCGGCCCGTGCCGCGCGTGTCGGGCGTCAGGTGTTGCCAGTGGAACAGGAAGCGCATGAAATCGGCGCGCTCGACCGGCTCGATCTCGCGGCGCAAGCGCTTCACCGTATAGCGATGAATGCGCGCAAGCAGATGGCGTTCGCACCATTCGTCCACCGTCGTGCCCGGTGTGAACCGGCCGCGCATCACATAGCCTTCGCGCTCCAGCGCCGCGAGTGCCGTCGCGATCGACGCAGGCGGCAGCCCGAGCGGTGTCGCGATCGCGTCGAGCGCAAGCGGCCCGAAGCCGGTGAGCCGCGCGCGGATCACGTCGACGAGTGCGGCGTCGGCTTCCCACGGCTGCGCGCAGGCGGCCGGCACCTTGAGCGCCGGCGCGACGCGCGCGTCGGGATGCAGTGCACGCAGGCACACGAGTCGTTCGACCGGCACCCACAGCGCGGCGCCGTCCGGCGCGACGAGTTTCGTCGCACGGCGGCGTTCGGCGAGTTCCGCGAGCCGGTCGAGCCAGCCTTCGCGTTCGCGTGCTTCGCGATCGGCGATGCACGCGAGCGTGAGCAGCGCGTCGTGCATTTCGTCGGCGTCGCGCACGAGTGGCCAGGCTTCGTCGCGCACCGCATCGATCGCATCGGCGTCGAGCGCGCCGAGATCGTCGGCCGATTCGGGATCGCTCCAGCGGCGCGACTGCACGGCCTGCGTGCGGCGTTCCTCGAGCGGTGCAT
Organism: Burkholderia sp. Ap-955; assembly: GCF_011753045.1. NCBI lineage: Bacteria > Pseudomonadati > Pseudomonadota > Betaproteobacteria > Burkholderiales > Burkholderiaceae > Burkholderia > Burkholderia sp. Ap-955. Next base: position 81,809 of record NZ_VWWH01000010.1, on the reverse strand, counting down.
CGTCGAGGAACGCGTAGGGTTTCGCGTTCAGGATCTCGGCCGCGAGCGGCGACGGCGCGGGCAGGTCGCGCGCGACGAGCTCGATCGCGCCGCTTTCGATCCGGCGCAGCAGCGCAAGCCAGCCCTCGGTGTCCATCGCATCGTGCAGGCAGTCGTCGAGCGTCTGGTCGACGAGCGGGTGATGCGGAATCTCGCGCTCGCCGACGACGTTCTCGAGGCACGCGACCTGATCGGGGAACACGGTCGCGAGCAGATCGTCGCTCTTCATCCGCTGCAGTTGCGGCGCGGTGCGCTTGCCGCCGGTGAAGCGCGGCAATGCAAGCGCGGTCGTCGCGTTCCAGCGCCAGCGCACGCCGAACATCGGCGCGTCGAGCAGGGCCTGCACCAGCACGTGCTCGGCGCTGGCCGAACGCAAGTAGCGCCACACTTCGTCGAGCGCGAAGCTGTGCGCGAGCGACAGCGACAGGATGATCGCGTCGTCGGTCGCGGCTGCCTGCAGTTCGAAGTTGAAACTGCGGCAGAAGCGCTTGCGCAGCGCGAGCCCCCACGCGCGGTTGATGCGGCTGCCGAACGGCGAATGGATCACGAGCTGCGTGCCGCCCGATTCGTCGAAGAAGCGCTCCATCACGAGCGTGTCCTGCGTCGGCAGCGCGCCGAGCGCGGCGCGCGTGCGCGCGAGATAGTCGGCGATCTGGTGCGCGGCGTCGGGCGACAGGTGCAGATCGTCGATTAGCCAGCGCAATGCCGGCGCGAGGCGGCCGCTGGCCGGGCTGGCAGGGGCGATGCTGTTTCGCACACTGATCACGGCTTCGGCTTCGGCTTCGGCTTCGGCTTCGGCTTCGGCTTCGGCTTCGACGCGTGGCGTCGATTTTGCGCCGATCTTGGCCTTGGCTTGGGGCGCAGCCTTGACTGCAGTCGCGGTCTTCCCGCCGGTATCGACGTCAGCGCGTTCACCGGCATCGGCCTGTGCCTGCCGGTCGCCATCGGCGAACAGTCCGTCGAGCCGCGCGCGCAGCCGGCCGACGGCCGCCGACAACTCGTCGCTGCGCCCGAGCCCCTCGCCGAGCCAGAACGGAATGCTCGGCGACTGGCCCTGCGCGTCCTCGACACGCACGCGGCCCGTTTCCACGCGAATGATCCGGTACGACTGGTTGCCCAGCTGGAACACGTCGCCGGCCAGGCTCTCGATCGCGAAATCCTCGTTGACCGTGCCGACCTGGATACCCTGCGGTTCGAGGAGCACCGCGTAGTCGGCCATGTCGGGGATTGTGCCGCCCGACGTGGTGGCGGTCATCATCGCGTTGCGGCGCCCGCGCACGGTGCCGCCGACCACGTCGCGATGCAGGTACGCGCCGCGCACGCCGCGCCGGCTCGTGAAGCCTTCGGCGAGCATCTTCATCACTTCGTCGAAGCGCTCGCGCGTCAGCCGCGCGTACGGCGCCGCGCGCGTGAAGCTCGCATACAGCGCGTCTTCCTGCCATTCCGTGCACGCCACTTCGGCGACGATCTGCTGCGCGAGCACGTCGAGCGGCGCTTCGGGAATGCGCAGCGTGTCGAGCTCGCCGCGCTGCACGCAATCGAGCAGCGCCGCGCATTCGACGAGTTCGTCACGCGACAGCGGGAACAGCCGGCCCTTCGGCACGCCGCCGACATGGTGCCCCGAGCGGCCGACACGCTGCAGGAACGGGGCGATCCCGCGCGGCGAGCCGACCTGGCAGACGAGATCGACGTCGCCGATATCGATACCGAGTTCGAGCGACGCGGTGGCGACGAGCAGCTTCAGCTCGCCGCGCTTCAGGCGCTGCTCGGCGTCGAAGCGGTGCTCCTTCGCGAGACTGCCGTGATGCGCGGCGATCGCTTCCTTGCCGAGCCGGTCGGCGAGATGGCGCGCCATGCGCTCGGCGGTGCGCCGTGTGTTGACGAACACCAGCGTCGTGCGATGCGCGGCCGCGAGGCCGGCGATGCGGTCGTACACCTGTTCCCACACGTCGGTTGCCATCACGGGTTCGAGCGGCACGTTCGGCAGTTCGAGTGCGAGGTCGCGCTCGCGTGTGTGACCGGTGTCGACGATCGTGCAGTCGCGCGGCGCGTCAGCCGGGCCGCCGACCAGGAAGCGCGCGACCGCGTCGATCGGCTTTTGCGTCGCCGACAGCCCGATGCGCGGCAGCGCATGGCCGGCCAGCGCGTCGAGACGTTCGAGCGACAACGCGAGATGGCTGCCGCGCTTCGATGATGCGAGCGCATGGATTTCGTCGACGATGACCGAGCGCACGTTCGACAGCATCTGCCGCCCCGACGTGGACGACAGCAGCACGTACAGCGATTCGGGCGTCGTCACGAGGATGTGCGGCGCGCGCTTGCGCAGCGCGGCGCGCTCGGCCTGCGTCGTGTCGCCGGTGCGCACGGCGGTGCGGATCGCCGGCACTGGCAGGCCGAGTTGCGCGAGCGATTCGGCGATGCCGGCAAGCGGCGCATCGAGGTTCACGTGGATGTCGTTCGACAGCGCCTTCAGCGGCGATACGTACACGACGAGCGTCGCGTCGGGCAGCGTGCCTTCGTGCGCCAGCGCATCGCGCACCAGATCGTCGAGCGCGCACAGGAAGGCGGTGAGCGTCTTGCCGGAGCCGGTCGGTGCCGCCACGAGCGTCGAGCGGCCGGCCTTGATGTGCGGCCACGCGAGGGCCTGCGCGCCGGTGGGCGCGGCGAACGTGCGCCGGAACCACGCGGCGACGGCCGGGTGGAACACGTCGAGCGCACTGGCGGCAGGGCGGGTAGCGGTGACGTCCATCGGAGCGTTGAAATGGGGTGCAAGCGCGCGGAGGGCGCGCTTGCGAATCGAATCGTCAGTGTGCCAGACGTCGCGCGTGCGTGCCGGGCACGGGTGGCGACGATTCGAATTCAGATGGGGGCCGTCACCGCACTTTCAACGAACGGAAAGTTGCATGCGCGTCGGCACGCCGATCGCGTGCCGAATTGCGTCGAATTGCAACTAAACGCGATTCAGCCAGCCGAGCCAGTGCTCGAGCAGCGGCGCACGCGACCACAGCGACTGCGCGAGCCACAGCGTGCCGCCCCAGGCGGCGGCCACGACGATCAGGTCGCAATGCCCGCTGTTCCACAGGTTGAGCGAGTGCCGCCGCCAGATCCACGGCACGCCGAGCGGGTTCGGCCAGTCGGCGAGCAGGTGCATCACGCCACCGCATGCGAAGCCGAACAGCGGCGCGGCCCACAGCGGATGCGGATGATGGATGAGCCCGTGCCACCCGAGCGCCAGCAGCGCGATCCAGCCGATGCCCCAGTGCGTGACGGTGCGATGCGTGATCCACAGGCGGCGCTTGCGGCTCCACCATGCGACTTCGAGCCAGTCGGGCGCGGTGCCGCCCGCGACGCCGGCCGCGAATGCGGCGAACAGACCCGAATGCCACGGGCCGGTTGCCCCGGTTTGTGCGACGAGGACGGCGGCGGCGACACCGGCCGCGAAGCCGGACGCATGATGCGCATTGTGTGATGCCATAGGAAGCGAGACGAAGAAACGTGAAGCGATGCGTGCACGAAAAATGATGCACCGCGAAAGCGGGGCGCTATCTTCGCAGATCGGCCCATGCAGCGGGAGGGACGTTTGCGGATTTTTTTGCACGTGCCGCGTGGCTTTCCGCGCGGTTCGCAACTTTCGGTTTTTTGTGCGTTGCGTGATGACGTGTCCGCGTGCAATTTCGACCGATCCGTATCCCTGTTCGGAAGCCTCGACATGACCTTGCGCATATGACGAATACGCTTTCGTTGCACGTCACGTGTTCGACCCTTTTTGTCCCCCTATACTACGAAACCGGATGTGGCCGTCGGCGCGCCAGCGGCCATGAGCGGAACAGGTGCTTTTCCTGCCTGAAGGAGATCCACATGGGGGACATGCAATGACTACGCTGAATCGCTTCAAATCATCCGCTGTCGTGCTCGCGACGGTGGCCGGCATCGGTTTCCTGCCGAACGCGCCCGTCTATGCGAAGGGGCCGCAGCCGGCCGTCCTGACGAGTTCGGCCGTTGCGGTGGCCGACAAGTACAGCGCGGATGCCGCGGAGCGGATCTTCAAGGAAGGCGGCAACGCGATCGACGCGGCCGTCGCGATCGCATTCACGCTCGCCGTCACGTATCCGGAAGCCGGCAACATCGGCGGCGGCGGCTTCATGACGATCTACAAGGACGGCAAGCCGTACTTCATCGACTATCGCGAGCGCGCGCCGCTCGCCGCGACGAAGGACATGTATCTCGACAAGGACGGCAACGTCGTCAAGGGCATGAGCCTGTACGGCCCGCGCGCGGTCGGCGTGCCGGGCACGGTCGCGGGCATGTGGGAAGCGCAGAAGCGCTTCGGCAAGCTGAAGTGGAAGCAGGTGCTCGCGCCGGCGATCCACTATGCGCGCGACGGCTTCGTCGTCGACGAGCAGCTCGCGCAGCGCGGCGTCGACGCATCGAAGGAGTTCGGCGGCAAGACCAACTTCGACAAGTATTTCTCCGGGCTGAAGGCCGGTGTGAACTTCAAGCAGCCGGATCTTGCCGACGTGCTCACGCGCGTCGCGAACGACGGCGCGGAAGGTTTCTACAAGGGCAAGACGGCCGAGCTGATCGCCGCGTCGATGAAGACCGGCGACGGCAACGGGCTGATCACCACCGAGGATCTCGCGCAGTACCGGGCGGTGTGGCGCCAGCCGGTGCAGGCGAAGTGGAACGGTTATGACGTGATCACCGCGCCGCCTCCGAGTTCGGGCGGCATCGGCCTCGTGCAGCTGCTGAAGATGAAGGCCGACCTCAAGCAGGACTTCGAGGGCGTGAAGCTCAACTCGCCGCAGTACATCCACCTCGTCGCGGAAATCGAGAAGCGCGTGTTCGCCGATCGTGCGCAGTATCTCGGCGATCCGGATTTCTACAAGGTGCCGATCGCGCAGCTGACCGACGACGCGTACATCGCGAAACGGGCAGGTGAAGTCAACCCGAAGGAGCCGTCGGATACGAAGAGCGTGCAGCCGGGCCTCGGCACGACGATGCCGGAGAAGGCTGAAACGACGCACTTCTCGGTGGTCGACAAGTGGGGCAACGCGGTGTCGAACACGTACACGGTCAACGGCTATTTCGGCTCGGGCGTGATCGCCGACGGCACCGGCATCGTGCTGAACGACGAGATGGACGACTTCTCCGCGAAGCCGGGCGTCGCGAACATGTTCGGCGTGGTCGGCAGCGACGCGAACGCGATCGAACCGAAGAAGCGCCCGCTGTCGTCGATGTCGCCGACGATCATGACCAAGGACGGCAAGGTGTCGCTCGTGATCGGCACGCCGGGCGGCTCGCGCATCTTCACGTCGATCTTCCAGGTGATCAACAACATCTACGACTTCAAGATGCCGTTGAAGGAGGCCGTCGGCGCGATGCGCTTCCATCACCAGTTGCTGCCGCCGAACACGATCTTCTGGGAGCCGTACCACCCGATCGAAGGCGAACTCGCGAAGCAGATCGAGGCGCGTGGCTATACGCTGAAGGGGCAGGATTTCAGCGGTGACATCCAGGTGATCAAGATCGACGGCAAGACGCCGGAGGCGATGGCTGACCCGCGCGGGCGAGGCGTGACGCGGATCATTCACTGACGTGAAGTGGGGCGTGCGCGGTTGCGAAGGCGAATGCGCACGCCGCGTTCCGCAGCCGGGCGTCGTGTCGCCGGCTGCGGAACGCACTCAACCGGTGGTCCGGATGAATTCGGCGATGCGTGCCGCGATGGCGTCGGGCGCATCCTCGAAGCAGTAGTGTCCGACGCCCGCCAGCCGTTCGACGGGCGCGGACGGAAACAGTGCCGTGAAGAGCGGCAGGAAGTGTTCGGCGCCGAGCGTTCGGTCGGCGTCTCCCCAGATCGCGAGCGCGGGCTTTTCGCGTATCGCGCGCAGTGCCGCCGCATCGGGCGCCTCGAACCGGTGCGCGCCGGCGGCAAATCCGCGGGCCCATCCGATTGCGCCGGCGCAGTCGGCCGGCTGCGCGAACGGCGCACCATATGCGGCGATCCACGTGTCGTTGATAACCGCGTGATTTTCGAACCCGTTCAGCTTCAGCGTGCTCAGGATATTGAAGCCGAGCTGACCGAGCACCGTCTCCAGCGTATCGTCCGCCGCCGCGCGCGCGATCCACTGGAACCACGGCGCATCGCGACCGTTCGCGTTCAGTCGCTCGACCAGATCGGGCTGGCCGAACGGCGTCGGCCCGTTCGCGGCCACGATCCGCCGGATGCGATCCGGATGCCGCGCGGCCAGCCCCATGCCGACCGGGCCGCCGAAGTCGTGCATCACGAGCGTGATGCGATCGAGACCGCGCGCGAGCACGAAGCGCTCCAGGTTGTCGACGTGGTCCTGTAGCCAGTAGCTGCGGTTCTGCGGCGTCGCGCTTTTGCCGAAGCCCATGTGATCGGGGGCGACGACGCGGTGCGTCGGACGCAGCGCGGCAATCAGATGCCGGAACAGATAACCCCAAGTGGGCTCGCCATGCAGGCACAGGATGGTTTCGCCGTCGTGTGGACCTTCGTCCACGTAGTGCATCCGGAAGCCGGATGCGTCGTCGAAATGCGGGGCGAATGGAAAGGTGCCGTCGAACGTGGCATCGGACCGGATCATCGAACGCTCCTTTCGGATAGTCGGACAGTTTGGTTTCAAGTTGAAACCGAGTCGAAGCGTAGGATATTCGGTTTCAATTTGCAACCTAAAAGATGGCCGGGATAACCGCCGAATGACCGAGGCGTGGGTGCGTGATGCCCATCGGAAGGGAGGAGTGCCGGAATTTATCGGCTGGAAATAGGCGTTGAAGTGCCAATATGGCCTGGATCGACCATTCCGTTCGTCGATCGCGAACAGTCGGGCGTCGCGCGATTGATCTTTCGCTCGATGAGTTTTATATTGCAACCATTCATTTCACCGGAAACGACCGCCGTTCTACCCGCACTCCGGGAACGGCATCGCCCCAAGCATCGATGAACAGACGAACCACGCACGAGGATTCCCCCTGTGGCGTTGCCCGCCCGCTGGACGCGATCGGCGACTGGTGGTCGCTGCTGATCGTCCGCGATGCGTTCGACGGGCTGCGCCGCTTCGGTGAATTCCAGAAGAATCTCGGGCTGGCCAAGAACATCCTGGCCGCGCGTCTGCGCAACCTGGTCGCGCACGGGATCATGGACATCGTGCCGGCCGCGGACGGCGGCGCGCATCACGAATATGTGCTGACCGAGAAAGGGCGCGGCCTGTTTCCGCTGCTCGTCGCGCTGCGGCAGTGGGGCGAGGATTTCTTCTTCGAACCGGACGAGGCGCACGTGCTGCTCGTCGACCGGAAGAGCGGGTTGCCGGTCAGGAAGCTCGAACTACGTTCGCAGGACGGGCGCGTGCTCGGGCCGGAGGACACGGTCGTGTTGCCGCCGCCGGATTGACGCGTGGCCGATCGCAGCTGAGTTACCGCTTCAGCAGCGCATGCGCCTGCACGACCTGCTCGGCGAGCTGGTTGATCGAGATGCGCCGCTCCATCGCCTGCGAACGGATCTGCTGGTAGGCCTCTTCCTCGCTGATCGCGTTGTGCTGCATCAGCAGCGTCTTCGCTTCCTGCAGCGTGCGCGCGGACATCACGCGCTGTTCGAGCTGCGCGATGCGACGCCGGTATTCGTCATGCCGGCGGCTCTGGTGACACGCGAGCGCCATCGCGCTCAACCGGCCGAACGAGCGCACCGGCGTCGTCCCCCCGCTTTGCGCATCGATGCGTAGCATCAGTTCGAGGATCGTCGGGCTTTCGTAGGTCGTGACCGCGATGAGCGGCGGCCGTGCGTCGTCTTCCAGCCACGGGATCGACAGGTGCAGCAGGTCGGGCCTGACCGTGAGAATCACGAGGTCGACGCAAGCTCGCGTCGCTCGGCGGGCTGCTCGCGGCGGGCGCGGACATCGGCAGCCTGCAGTCGCTGCTGCTCGACCCGTCACTGTTCCAGCGCATCTGGGATGCCGGCGGCGACCTGCTGCTGGCGGGCAAGACCAATGTCTCCGCAAAGGTGAAGAGCGTGTGGGAGCCGGTGTTCACCGTCGGCGCGAGCTACCAGATCACGCGCCAGTTCTGGATCACCGGCATGGTGACCTATATCCCGTTACGGACGAAGATTACGCTGGACATCGACCAGCCGAACCGGCAGCTCGCGTCGAACACGTTCGATATTTCCGCGAACCCCGTGCTGGCCAGCGTGCTGCTCGCGTTCCGCTTCTGACCGGCGCGCCGGCCCTTTTTTCATGAATTTGACCCGCGACACTGGGATAATGTTGGAGTTTGGCTGCGTCAATGATGGAAGGAGGCCCCATGGGCGACAACGATACCCGCACCGAGACCGACGACCGCACCGATATGGAATCGATGGAAGCGCGCCAGCGCCGCTTCGAGGAGGATCTGGTCGACGCCTACGACGAAGAGCTCGAGATGGAGCTCGACGATCGCCGCTTCGACGACAGCGACGACCTGCTGTTTTCGCAGGAGCGCCGCGAGGCGCGCAAGCAATATTTCCGCGAACTGTTCCGCCTGCAGGGCGAACTCGTGAAGCTGCAGGACTGGGTCGTGAGCACCGGGCACCGGCTCGTCGTCATTTTCGAGGGGCGCGACGCGGCCGGCAAGGGCGGGGCGATCAAGCGCATCACGCAGCGGCTGAACCCGCGCGTATGCCGCGTGGCGGCGCTCCCGGCGCCGAACAACCGCGAACGCACGCAATGGTATTTCCAGCGCTATGTCGCGCATCTGCCGGCCGGCGGCGAGATCGTGCTGTTCGACCGCAGCTGGTACAACCGCGCGGGCGTCGAGCGCGTGATGAACTTCTGTACCGACGACGAATACGAGGAGTTTTTCCGTTCGGTGCCCGAGTTCGAGAAGATGCTGGTGCGCAGCGGGATCCAGATCGTCAAGTACTGGTTCTCGATCACCGATCACGAGCAGGAAGTGCGCTTCCAGAGCCGGATCCAGGATCCGCTCAAGCAGTGGAAGCTGAGCCCGATGGATCTCGAGAGCCGCCGCCGCTGGGAAGCCTACACCGCCGCGAAGGAAGAGATGCTGCAGCGCACCCACATTCCGGAAGCGCCGTGGTGGGTCGTGCAGGCCGTCGACAAGAAGCGCGCACGGCTGAACTGCATTCACCACCTGCTGCAGCAAGTGCCGTATCACGAGGTGCCGCACGCGCCGATCGACCTGCCGCCGCGCGAGCATCACGAGGATTACATCCGTCGACCTGTGCCGGACAACATGATCGTGCCGGACACTTACTGAGCGGCCGGCGCGGATTCGATGCGATGAAGGGACGCGCCGCGCAACGCGGCGCGCATTACTCCCGGATCAAAAACGCGGTGCGGTCGCGCCCGACGATCCAAGCGGGTGCACGGCCGCGGCCGCTCCATGTCGCGCCGGTTGCCGGGTCGCGATACTTCACGCCGACGGTGAACAGCTTCGCGCGATCGCTGTAACCCTGCCCGAAGATTTCCCGCGCGGTCAGCGCGTAGCTCGTGACGAGTTCGCGTACCTGCGCCAGCACCGCATTGCGTTCGCGGCGCCGAGCCGCCTTGATGCGCCGATCGAGTTCCGCAAGCTGGGCTTGCAGTGTGTGCACTTGATGCATGCGTCCGTTATCCCGTAGCTGAATTTTGATTATTGGCGACGCGTGACGAACCGCACGTCGGCACGCCCGGCCTTGGCGTGCCGACTCGGCCGGTGGCGGTTGCGTGCTGCCTGTGCCGGCCTGCCGATAAAACGTATGCGGCGCGAGTCGCCGGGAACCCGGTGAGATTAAGTGGCGGCGTGCGGTTTTTCTATCGGACGTATCTGATTTTTTGGCGGAATTTGCAGGCAGCGGGGGGCGGGGCGAGGACGATAGCGGCCGCTCGTTACAGATCGGGAAAGCCCGATCGCCCTTGCGTCAGGTCGAACAGCTCGGTCCGCGCGTTCGCGGCGGCGGTCTCGGGCAGCTTGATCACGAGCTTGACCGTCATCCCGTACGCGCTGTCCACCAGTTCATAACCCGCCTGGTCGATCCAGCGGCGCACGCGCGCCTCCTCGGGATAGCCGATCTCGATCGCGAGCCGCGTGTAGCGGATGCGCTCGACGCGCTCGGCATCGAGCAGCGCCGACGCGATCGCATCGGTGTACGCGCGCACCAACCCGCCCGCACCGAGCTTCACGCCGCCGTAGTAACGCACGACCGCGCCGAGCACACCGTCGAGATCGTGATGGCGCAGCACTTCGAGAATCGGGCGGCCTGCCGTGCCCGATGGCTCGCCGTCGTCCGACATCCCCGACTGGCCGCCCGCCAGCAGTGCCCAGCACACGTGCGTGGCTGCTGGATGTTCGTCGCGCAGGCGTTGCACCGCCTGCATGGCCGCGTCGCGGTCGTCGACGGGAATCGCGTACGCGATGAAGCGGCTCTTGCGGATCTCGAGTTCGGTCGTACGAGGGGCGGATAGGGTGTAAGTCACGTCGATCGTCAGGGGCAAGCGCGATCGATGCGATCGCGCGCCCATATTCCGGGTGTTGTCTGTATCGGCCGCTGCGGATGCGCGGCGGGCCCCGAAGCATACCGCGTGCGAGGCAGGCGGGCGGCGAAACGTGCTGCGAACGGACGGCCGTCCGGCCTCCGGCGGGCCTGATTCATCCATGCGGCGCGCAACCTCACCGTGCGCCGACCGACGACCGCAGCGCCGCACCGAGCGTGCGCAGCGCCTGCCGGGCCCGCGCATCGGTCAGGTTCGAGTAGAGCACTACGTCGCGCGCCGGCAAGGGCGGCAGCCCGTATCGCGCGCCCACGTCGACCGTCCCGGCAGGCGCCACGCGATGTCCGAGCGCGGCGACGGCCAGCCCCGCGGACACCGCCGCACCGATCGTCGCCACGCCGCCGCCGACGAATACTTCCGTCCAGGCGACACCGGCTTCGTCCAGCGCGCCGATCGCCATGCGGCGCACGCTGCACGGCTCGGCCTGCGTCGCGAGCCGCAGCGGTTGCGGCGGATGGTAGTCGAAATCGGTCGCGGCCATCCAGCCGAACGACTCCGACAGAAGGGTTTCCCCGTCGAGCCGCCGGCTGTCGTGCTGCAGTGCGACGGCGGCGTCGAGCTGGCCGCGGTCGAACGCATCGAGCACGTCGCGCGACGCCGCGACCCGGATCTCCAGCACGAGCCCCGGTTCCGCTTCGCTCATGCGCCGAAGCAGCATCGGCAGATCGGCGCCGACGACATGATGGCTCACGCCGATCACCAGCCGCCGCTGGCCGGCGCCGAACGCGCCGACCGCACCCTGGTGGGCAGCCACGAGTTCGCGCGCGGGTTCCAGGAACGCGGTGCCGTCGGCCGACAGGCGAACCTGCCGAGGCGTGCGTTCCAGCAAACGGCGGCCGAGGCCGTCTTCCAGCCGCTTGATCTTCAGGCTCACCGCGGACTGCGTCGTGTCCATCGCCTCGGCGGCCCGCGTGAAGCTCTTGAGGTCGGCGGTCAGCACGAACGCCTGCACGGCTTCGATGTCGAGCGTTTTCATCGCGCATTCATCCATTACAGAAATGAATCATTGAAATATTCTGCCATCGTCTTTTCAAATGATTCAAGGTCTTCTACGCTGTTCTCGAGCCGTTCGGAATCTCCCTGTTCAATCCCAGGAGTCGATCATGCTGACCGCGTACTACGTGCACCGCCTGCCGGCGGACTACGACCTCGACATCATCCGCAATCGCGTGCGCGAGCGCGGCCGGCTCTGGGACGACACGCCGGATCTCGTGTTCAAGGGGTTTCTGCTGCGCGAGACAGGCCGCTACGGTGCGACGGAAAACGGCTATGCATCGTTTTATCTGTGGCGCAATGAACAGGCGTTCGCCGGGTTCGTCACGGACGGCCGCTACCGGGTCGTGACGGACAGTTTCGGACGCGCGCCGATCGACGTGCAGGTCGCGCTCGATGCGCGCAAGGGCAGTGCGTCGACGGGGCGCTTCGTGCGGCTGGAAGCCATCGACATTCCGGCGGACGCCGACCTCGATGCGACGCTGGCACAAGAGGTCGAGCGCAATCGCGACGTGGCGGCGCGGCAGGGTACGGTCGCGGCCGCCGTCAGCCTCGATCCGCTGCGCTGGCGGCTGACACGAGTACACGTCTCGGAGCGCGAGCCGGACGACCGCGGCGCGGGCACGGTGTACCAGATCCTGCATCTGGCCAGGCCGTTGCTCGATACGCTCGAAGGGAGCGGGGTGTGATGGCCGGCGTTACGTTTCGATCGCGGGCCGGGCCGGCGGGTGGGGCAAGCGGCCCGGCATCCGCGCGATTGCCGGCCCGCCTGGTGGCCGCCGCGCATCTGGCCGGGATGGCAGCGGGGATCGCCGCGATTGCCGCGCTCGCGACGGTGCTGGCGCTGTTGTTCCGGTAAGGGGCGCCTTTGCGGATGAGTGAATACGGAAGCGCCGCGCACGACGCACGCGGCGCTTCCGTCGGGTGATGACCGCTCAGTGCCCCTGCAACCGGATATCCCGCGACGACGCACCGACGTACACCGTCCCGCCCGGCACCACGCGCCAGCCGTTACGCGACGTATCCCACACGCTCTGCATGCGCGGCGACACGGTGACGCGCACACGCCGCGTCTCGCCCGGATTCAGCCGGATCTTCTCCCAGCCGACCAGCCGCTTCGGCGGTTCGTCCTTGTACGGCACGCCGAGATAGACCTGCGGCGTTTCCGCGCCGGCAACGCGCCCGTCGTTACGCACCGTGAACGCGACGCTCAGCGATCCGTCCCATTGCTTCGACACCGACAGCCCCGAATACGCGAAGTGCGTGTACGACAGCCCGTAGCCGAACTCGAACATCGGCTTGATGTTGTGCGCGTCATACCAGCGATAGCCCATGTTCAGCTTTTCCGCATAGACGGGATCGTTGTCGAACGCGCCGTTTTGCCCCCAGGCCGGCGAATCCTGATCGCGCGCGGGGAACGTGACGGGCAGCTTGCCGGACGGATTGACCGCGCCGAACAGCACGTTCGCGATCGCCTTGCCGCCGGCTTCGCCCGGATACCACGCCTCGACGATCGCGGAGACCTGGTCCTTCCACGGCATCAGCACCGGGTTGCCGCTCTGGACGACGACGATCGTGTGCGGGTTCGCGCGCGCGACGGCTTCGACGAGCGCATCCTGGTTCGACGGGTTCGCGAGGCTCAGGCTCTGGAGATCACCGAAATCCTCGCCGGCCGGCTGCGCGACCACGACGATCGCGACGTCGGAACGGCCCGCGAGTGCCGCGGCCTGGTCGATCTCCTGCTGCGTGTACGCGCGGAACGGCGACTGCTGGTCGCTGTTGTCGGCATACGAGACCTGCGCGGCCGGCGCGAGCGCACGGATCGCCGCGACGATCGGCACGTCCACCTTCAGCCACGGATTGCGCCACCAGCTGCACCCCGTCGATGACCCGAACGTCAGGCCGCCGCACCCCGCGAACGATCCCGATACGGGGTCGCGCGTGTTGCCCGAGCCGCCGCCGGACAGCACGGCCGCATCGGCATGGCCGCCGATCACGGCGATACGCGACAGTGCCGACGCGGCGAGCGGCAACTGGTTGCCGTCGTTCTTCAGCAGCACGATCGACTGCTCGGACGCGGCCTGCGCGAACCGGTTCGCGGCGCTGAAATCGATCGTGCCGCCGCCCTTGGCCGGATCGTCCATCACGCCGACGCGGATCATCACCGCGAGCTTGCGCCGCACCATGTCGTCGAGGCGCGCGGTCGACACCGAGCCGTTCGCGATGGCCTGCTTGACGGCCGCTGGTGTGAGGTACACGGTCGATCCGACGTCTTCCTCCTCGTCGAGCCCGGCGTTGATCGCGGCGGCGGTGCTGTGCGTCGCGCCCCAGTCGGATTGCACCTGGCCCTGGAAGCCCCATTCGTTCTTCAGCACGTCGTTCAGCAGGTGAGGGTTCTCGCAGGCATACGCGCCGTTCAGGCGGTTGTAGCTGCACATCACGCTGCCGGGCCGCCCGCGCTTCGCGGCGATTTCGAAGGGCAGCAGGTAGAGCTCGCGCAGCGTGCGTTCGTCGATCTGCGTGTTGCCGCCCATCCGGCCGTGCTCCTGCTCGTTGCCGGCGTAGTGCTTGATGGTCGCGATGACTTTCTGCCGCTGCGTGGCGAGCGTGCGTTCGGCGAGCAGGTCGCCGGCCAGCAGCGGATCCTCGCCGAGATACTCGAACAGGCGGCCGCCGCGCGGCTCGCGCGCGAGGTTGGTGCCGCCGGCGAGGCCCATGCCGAATCCTTGCGCGCGCAACTGGATCGCGACCTGCTTGCCGTAGTCGTACGACAGACGGCGATCCCAGCTCGCGGCGACGGCGATCGTCGCGGGGAAGGTCGTGCTGGCCTGCGACGTGCTGCCGGAACCGGTGGCCGAATCGACCATGTTCAGGTCGGGAATGCCGAGCCGCGGCACGCCCTGGATGTAGCCGGCGCCACCGCCCGGCACCTTTGACATTTCGTATTGCGAATGAATGAATTGAAGCTTTTCGTCGAGCGTCATCTTGTGCACGAGCAGGTCAGCGCGCCGAACCGCCGCGGCGGACGCGAACGCATCGGTCGCGTCGCCCTGCGCGTTGAAATCGGCGTCGCCCGCGTAGGCGCTGGTGCAGAGGGTCGCTGCCAGCACGACGGCCGGCCAGAGTGTGTCCCGCATGTTGCTCTCCATGATCGTATTGCCGGTTGTTCGGATGATGTCTGGAGCTGCGCACGTCCGGTGGATTCGCACCGGACGCAATTGGCTGGCAATGCTGGGTGGTTGCGCGTCGGCATGCCGGGCCAGGCGGGGAATCGTTACGGCCGGTTGGGCCCGATCGAACATCGAGGACGGCGACGCGGACCGCCCGGCGCTGCCGAATCGGATGTAGCGATTCTCTGCAGCGACCAATCGTACAAATGTAGTTTGACTACAGCATCGGTGTTTCTACCGATATGTCCGATCTTTCTTCGGCAGGGGCGCGCTGTGGGGGTGGGAAGACGGTCAACGTTCCCGATGGCGGGGGTGTGGTCGGGTAAGAAGTACCTGGGAGCAAGCGCTTTTGCACGGTCATGTGGTGACGCGCATGTTCCGTTTCGTTGCGTACGCATCTAACCGGGCTTCGATCATTTCGAGCATTGTTTGTCGAGAATGCCGCTTTGATTCCGAGGCTGGGGAAATAGGGGCCGTGCCGAGTCCAACGCGGCGGGCCCGCACTCGTGCGAGGTGTTGAGTAAGGTTGATCACATATCTACCGTGCCGGACGGTGTTCAATCGAGTATTGCCGTGCGCGTTGTCCCGCTGTGATCGTCATGCGCGAATCGTGTACCGATGACGCTACCGGATGCGATCGACCGGATGGGTTCGCGACCGGGGCGCGGGTGCGTGTACATGCGGCAACCGAGACGAAGGTATTCGTGCCGGGCGAAGTGCCCCGTCCGGCGACGCTTCCCTTGACCGACGAACAATGAATCCTGGCGAAGCGCCTGGCCACGCGGGTGGCGTTGGATACACGGCGGATCCGTGCGGGGCGCCGCGGGCCCGGTAGCCGAGTGCGGGTCTACACGTCGACGGGCGCGCGTCAGCATCGTTCACGCGAGTCGCGCGGTCAGGCAGGGCGGCCGAGCACGATCGGCGGCAAACCTTGCGTGGCCGTGGCGCCGCAAGTCCGGGAAGGTGCGTTTGGTAAATGTAATGTGCCGTACGAAATATGTCGGGATTGAGTGGCCTAATCGTCGATATTCGAGCGGGCCGCCGTGTCTGGCGTGCCAAGCTGATCCGCGGGGAAGGAACGGAAATGTAACGTCATCCGACCAAAAAATTACCAAGACCAAACTCAACCCAGAGGCGCTTGCCGGTCAGGCGATCCTCGACAGGCACTCGCCGGACCCGGTCGGGCATGCGGGTGTTTTCACATACAGGCGTTTTCGTGGGAACCCAAATCGATACGCAAGGACGGAGCCGGTTACGGGGAATCGGCTCGCATCGTCGCAACGTCAGTCGTTCCCGATTGGCTTTATGCGGCCGAGCGCACCTGCAGCCTCGTAGTGGCCGCAAGTTGACGTTCGTCCGGACGCACGTGCAGTCGTTTCCGGTACCCGGATGCCTGCTTCGCGGCATGCGGCAGGCATCCAGCAGCGCATCGGGCCATCAGGTGTACAGCGCAAGGACCGGATCATGACACCCATTCAGTTCAACGGATGTGTCGGCTGGTTTCACGCAGGCCATCGCCCGCACGGCATCGTGATTTGCGAGCCGCTCGGTCACGAGGCGCTCTGGCTTCACAAACTCGTGCGCGCGCTCGCCGAGCATCTCGCCGATCGCGGCTTTCCGGTGCTGCGATTCCACTATCCGGCGAGCGGCGACTCGCTGGGCGACGAACACGACGCTGACCGCTTCGAACACATGCTCGCGAGCGTTCGGCATGCCGTCGATGCGTTGCGCGAGCGTGTCGCGTCGGACACGCTGACGCTCGTCGGCGTGCGCGCCGGTGCCGCATTGGCGCTCCTCGCCGCGGACGGCATCCCCGGGTTCACGCGCTTCGTCGCGCTGGCGCCAGTGGTGCGCGGCCGCGGCTACCTGCGCGAGCTTTCTCTCGTCGCGCAACGCTGGCTCGATAATGTGCCGCCGGCCGTGCGGGATGCGATTCGGGAGGAGCAGCCTCTCCACGTGCTCGGACACGCGTATCCCGATGATCTCGTCGCGGCACTCCGAGGCATCAACCTGTGCGAGTCTGCGGAACGATTTCAGGCATTGCCGGCGCGCGCGTTGCTCGTCGATGCGCCGTACGGCGACGCGCCTGCCCTGTCGGACGCGCTGCAGGCACGCGCTGTTTCGGTCGATGTTCGGACCTGCGCCGATTGGGGCGGCCTCATGAGGGAGCCGGTGTGGTCGCGGCTACCCGACGGATTGCTCGACACGGTTGCGAACTGGATCGACGACGGTTCCGATGCGGCCGTTCGCGTTTCCGTGCGGGATGCCGAGCCAGCCGTGACGCTGACCGGGGAGGGCAGTATCGAACGGATGATCTCCGTGGGGCCAGGGCGCTTGGTCGGTGTGCTGTGCGAACCGGCCGGCAGCACCCGACGCGCTGCCGCGCCGACCCTGTTGATTACCAATACGGCGGCCAATCCGCATGTCGCCGACGGTCGTTTTGCGGTTCGACTTGCGCGGTCGCTCGCGGCATCGGGTATCAGCAGCCTGCGTATCGATTCGAGCGGCATCGGTGACAGCGGTCCGCGTGCGAGAGACGATCAGTCGGACATTCCGTATTCGGATCAGGTGATTGTCGATATCGCATCCGCAGCGGACTGGCTGAAGGAGCAGGGGCATCGCGAGATCGTTGCGTTCGGGATTTGCTCTGGCGCGTACGCGTCGCTTCATGCCGCCGCGCGCGAGCATTTCGCTGGCGTGATTGCGGTCAATCTTCCTGTTTTTATATGGCCACGCGGAGAAACGCTCGCGAATGTCGTCAATAACCAGACAAACTCGATGCGCGGCTATTGGGCATCGCTGCGCAGCCGCCACAAGCTGCGTCGACTGCTGCTCGAAGGGCGCGACCTGCGGCCGGTCCTGCGTGCCGTGTTTCGTTTGGTCGCGGGCGTCATGACCGTGCCCGTCAAGCGTGCCGGCGAGCATTTCGGCTGGCGGCCGGGTCACGAGACGCCTCGGGGATTGCTGCATGACATGTCGGCCGGCGGCATCCGTACCCATCTCATCTACGGCACATTCGATACGGGCGTCGACGCGCTCGTTCGGCATTTTGGCCCCGCATCCCGTGCGTTCGCGCGTTGGCCGAACGTATCCGTCGACATGCAGGACGCGCTCGACCATTCGTTGTACGGCAACGCCGCTGCGCAGTACGTCGTCACCCGTTGCGCCGAGCTGCTTGCCGGCTGGTACGCGCCGGCCGAATTCGCGGTACCCGCGCAACCGGAACACGCGCCTTCATGACGTTCGCGCAGACGTCGCATGCAGGTGCGACAGGGCGGCGATCGCCGCGCTCTCCCGGGCGAGCGTCTCGGGAGCGCGGCTCCGGGGCGTCGGCCGCTGGTGGTGTTGCCAAAGTCTCCCGCTAACGTAACCGGACGAACAGATCCGCCGCTTCGGTCACCTTATCCTGACGGTGTCGAGTTTTCGTGGGGTTGCCAGTTCGCAAGCGCCATCGCGACTCCATCCAGGAATGACAATGAAGCAAGCGTGTCGGGCACATCGAAAGTGGGGCAGGCATCACCGCCAGCGGGTAACGCACTCGCGACATTGCGTCCACCGAGGTCGATCGTGATGCATGTGCTGGTGATCAACGACTTCGTTCGGAAGGGCGGCGGCGAGGAAGTGTACCGGGTGTCCGTCGACGTGCTTCGTGCTTGCCACGGCGTCGTGGTCGAAACCTTCGACGAGCGTGCATTGCCCGATGTCGGCGGCAGCGGGCGCGCACGCGCATGGTCACGTTCCGCCGCACGTGCGCTCCTCACGCTGCTCGATCGATTTCGCCCGCAACGCATCCTCGTGCACAATTACCACAACCTGCTGTCGAGCGCGATTCTGCCCGTGCTCGCTCGCTACAAGCGGCACTCGGGATGCGGTCTGTTCATGACCGCGCACGATTACCATTTGTTGTTCTACAACCCGAGCCTGCTGATCTATCCCCGCGGACGCGCGCAACCGTTGCCGATCGACCAGCTGCATCGCGGCCGGCGCATCGCGCTTGCGGCGAGCCCGCGCGGTTTTCTTCACGATGTCGCGAAGAAGCTGCACTGGCATGCGGTCAATGCGCTTTTCGATCCGCTTGGCCTGTTCGACGAGATTCTCTGTCCGAGTCCGTTCATGCGCGACCTCATTGCGCAGTGTGGCCGAACACGCGCGACACTGGTGCCGAATCCGATCGACTCGACGCTGATTCCCCATCCGCCCAAACCCGTCCGGGGCGATCGCCTTGATCTGGCGTTCGTCGGTCGTGTGGACGCGGACAAGGGCCTCGGTCGGTTTCTCGCGCTCATGAGCGAAGCGGCCGGCGATGCGATTGCGTCGCTGACCGTCTACGGCGACGGAGCGGAGCGGGCCGACCTGGAGAAACAGTACGCGACACTCGTCGGGTCGGGGCGGCTGCGTTTCGCCGGGCGCCTCGATCATGCAACGTTGTTCGCCGCGCTACCCAGGCACGATGCGCTCGTGTTGCCGTCGATCTGGGTGGAAAATGCCCCCCTCGTGATCGTCGAGGCGGCGATGCTCGGCCTGCCGGCGCTCGTGCACGACATCGGAAGCCTATCGACCTTTGGCGACGAGATCGGCAACAAGATTCTCTACCGGAGCACGTCCGAAGGCATCGCGCGCGCGCTCGCCGAACTGCGCGCGCATCTCGATAGCGACAATCGTCACTACGACTGGTCGCGTTACTCGGTCGAACGCTACGCGTCGTCGCTGCGTGCCGTACTCGGCATCGGTAGGGGTGTACCGTGAACGTGGGCACATTGACAGCCGCGGCACACTGTTTACTCTCAGCCCAGAAAGCACGATGACCGCTGTCCGAAAAAATTTCGCCTTGTTGTTCGCATTGCAAATCTCGACGTACGTCGTGCCGCTCGTCACGTTGCCCCTGTTGACGCGCGTGCTCGGCCCCCTGCAATACGGGCGGTTGTCGTTCGTGCTGGCGGTGACAACGTATTTCATCAATCTGGCCAATTACAGCTTCGACCTGACCGCGACGCCCCGTGTCGCGCTGGCGGACAGCAGGGTGGAACGATCCCGGATTTTCTGGGCAACTGTGTGCGCCCAATGGGCGATCACGATCGCCGGCTTCGCCGTACTCGTCGTCCTGACCCTGCTCATCCCGCATTTCGCGGCAGAACGCACGGCCCTGCTGATCGCGTTCGGGATGGCGGTGGGTGCCGCGCTCACGCCGGGCTGGTACTTTCAGGGAATCCAGAAGTTGAGCGTCTACAGCGCCACGGTGGTCGTATACCGTGGATGCAGTGTCGTTGCCTTCTTCATGTGGGTGCGTACGCCGGACGATCTCCTGCACGCGGTTGCCATCAACGCGGCGGTGCCGTTGCTGTGCGGGGTGACACTGCTTGCGTACCTGTTCTTCCGTCGCGAGGTCGAAAGTGTCCGCGTACGGTTCGCCGACATCGCGGCCGCCCTGAAAGGCGGCTCGCAGGTATTTCTGGCATCGACGTCGATCTCGTTCTACGCGTCGACCAATACCGTTCTGCTGAGTATCGTCTCTGGTAGTGTCGCCGCCGGCTATTTTGCCGCGGGTGACAAGTTGATTCGGGCCGCAGTCGGTCTGCTTCAACCGCTGAGAGCCGCAACCTATCCACACGTGACATACCTGATGCATCACGCCCGTGACGACGCGTTTGCGTTCTTGCGAAAGCTGATCGTCCTGCAGGGCGCGTTGGTGCTGGCCATGTCGGCAACGATTTACGCTTGCGCGCCGTTCGTCGTTCGGATCCTGTACGGCAGCTCGTTTGCGCCGACGGTCGGCGTACTGCGTTGCCTGGCGCTGGTGCCGTTCATGGCATGCATGACGGATCTGTTCGGTGTTCAAACCATGTTGCCGATGGGCATGAAGCGCGCCTTCAGCATCATCCTGATCTCGTCCGGCGTGTTGAACGTGACACTGCTGCCGCCGCTTGCCATGCTGTTCGCGGAGCGCGGGGCGGCTATTGCGGTGTTGATCGCCGAAACGGCCGTCGCTGTCGCGCTCGCGTATGTGCTCTGTCGTGACCGGGTCGGCCTGATCAATCTGTCGGCGCGTTCGGGCTGACGCGATTCGCGCGCTGTCGCGGCGGCGATGGCAGCGTGGCGCGTTGGACTCGCCATCCTTCCACGCCGCTGCCAGTGTGAGAGGCGAGTCGACAGGCGTCGCCGTTGCCGTCCTGCCGAAATGCCGATTACTTGGTGACAAGTGCCCCGGTCAATCCCGCGCTGATCGCCGGCAGCAACAGGTTCAGCACGCGGCTCGCGCGGACCAGCCCGGTGTTGTCGACGTACACGATATCCTTCGACGCGAGCGGAAACTGATTCGCGAGCAGCATCGAGACGGGCGACTTCAGGTCGAGGTGAAAGATGACCGGCTCGCTGTCGCCGGCCTTGCGCAGCACGAAAACCTGCTGGGCGTTCGATGTCTGCTGGTTGAGCTGGCCGGCCTCCGAAAGCGCCGCACTCAATGTGAGCGAGCCGTCGCGTTGGGGTGGCACGGCCAGCGGCTTGTTCACTTCACCCATGACGTAGACGGGATTGTCGTCGCGAGCACCCACATGCAACAGGTCGCCAGGCTGCAGCATGATGGTGGCGGGACTTTTGCCGGTCTTCATCATCTGCGCGACATTCACCGGATAGATCTCGCCGTTGCGAGTGACCGTCACGCGACTCTGATCCGCGGTCGGCGCAAAGCCCCCCGCGCGATTGACCGCTTCGACCAGGGTCATCGGAATATCGTTGATCGTCTGCGAGCCGGGGGCGCGTACTTCGCCATCGACATACACTTGCTCGGCACGGAACGATGCCACACGAACGGTCACTTGCGGTTTGACGAACACCTTCCGGAGTTCGGCATCGAGTTCCCGCTGGACCTGCGCCGCGGTCTTTCCGGCCGCACGGATCGGTCGGGTCACGTAGGGAAACTGCACGTTGCCGTCGCTATCCACAACGAAACCAGGCGCTGCGTCGGAGGCCTTCGTGTTCTGCGTCGGCTGGCCGACCGCGGCAGCAAATTCGGGGTGGTCCCACACCGTGATTTGCAGCACGTCACCCGGACCAAGTTTGTAGCTACTCGGCTTGCCGAGCAAATTGCCCGGGACCGACCACGGGGTACGGTGCTTCTGCTCCGTGTGAATCTGGTTGATCAGCGTCAGATCGATCTGCTTGACCGGGACCTTCATGTCACTGGTCACGTCGCCATCGTCGTTGGTCGTGACCGGCAATGCAGCCCGCTCTGCCATGTGCTGGCCGGGCGCAAACGCACACGCCGAAAGCAGGGTGGCCATCGCCAGGGAGAGCGCGGCGCGCATTCGACGCACCGCACGGTCGTTCTGTTTCAGCGCGAGCGCATCGAATAGCAGGGGGCTGTTCATATCGTCATTCAACATGGTAAGCCGGCCGTTCGGCCGGCGGGATAGTCCTGTATTTAGAAACAATTTAAATAAATTTGATACTCGTCGTCCTTCCAGATCAGAAGATTTTTCATCTCGACACCCCGATATCGATGGTTCCGTGTCGCCTTTTTTGATAAAGATCGTCAAAACGAGGTGGCGCGATGAATGACATGAAAAGACGTGCTCACGTCATATGTCTGATTGCGCCGTCAAGCCACAGTATTGTCATGGATTGCCGGAAGCGGAAACAGCGCCTACTCAACATAGCACGAGACAGGTTGGCAACCCAGTGATTCGCACCGCCAGTGCTTATTAATGTAAGCCATCGCACTTAGCGCGCCGGGCATTTATCGCATAGTGATCGCGACAAGCAGAATCATTGGTGTTCCTGCGGCAACGGTTCAGTGACGTACTTTCTACCGACCTGTGGTCGGCAGCAGGGCAGGCGCGCGGGATGGCACGACCTGGTAAGCGTCGCGCGGCACGCATGGCCGAGCGCACGCGCCGCCACGCGAAGCCTGGCAAGGTGGCAATTTGGGAGTTTTTGCATGGCATTGGATCGACCTTCGCCTAATGGGTACCGGGACGGAGCGGGAAATATTTCTCGCGACGCGTCCCGCTTTACACTGGCCGAATTGCTCGAAAACGTATTTTATTATCGACGGGCGTTTATTTCCGTTTTTCTGGGGTGTCTGCTGCTGGCATTTTTATATGCCATTTCGGCGACGCCGATTTACTCTGTTGACACGCTGATACAGGTCCAGGAAAACAAGCATAGTGCGCTGGGTTCGCTCTCCGAGATTTCGAACGCATTGGATATTCAGAATTCTGCCGTAGTCGGCGAAATCGATATCGCCCGCTCGCGCACGGTTGTCACCCAGGCGATCGAGGCAACCGCGGCGCAGGCGGAAGTTTCAGTCAGTAATCGGATTCCGCTCGTCGCGGGTTTGCTTGGTTCGATCCTGTCGAAAGATGCGAATGGCCTCGTCATTCCGTTGTTCAATACCCCGTTCTGGGCGTGGGGCGGTGAACGCATCGAATTCACCAGGTTCGACGTCCCGGATGCACAGCTCGGCAAGAAGTTGGAGTTCGATTATCTCGACGGCGATCGATTCGTGTTGAAAGACAGCGATGGTCAAGAGGTGTTGAAGGGGGTAATCGGCACGCCGAGCGAAGGTAACGGTTATCGCGTGAATGTGTCGCGGATCGTGGCGCGCGCCGGTACGGAGTTCCGTGTACGGCGGGTTGCCACGCCCGTGCGACTCGACGCCATCCTGACCAAGTTGACCGGGGCGGAAACGAAACGCCAGTCGGGCATCATGCAGCTCAATCTCGAGGATCCCGATCCGGTGTTTGCTGCGCGACTGCTCAACGCCATTGCCGCGGCTTATCTGGATGTCAACGCGAAGAGGCGTTCGGAGGATGCCGAGCGCAGCCAGGCATTCCTCGACGCGCAACTGCCGGCCGTGAAGGCGCGGCTGGAACAGGCGGAGCAGGCGCTGAACACGTTCCGCAATGCGCAAGGGTCGATCGATTCGCAGGGCGATGTCAGGCTGCTCATTGATCAATTGGCGCTTGTCGACAAGGCGCGGCTCGAAGCCAAGCTCGAGTATCAGGACCTGTCATCCAAGTATGTTGCCGGACAACCCCAGCTCGCGGCCGTCGTCAACAAGCTGAAGACGCTCGATCAGCAGTCGGCCGAACTGAAAAGCAAAGTGGCGCACTTGCCGTCGCAGCAGCAGACGTATTTGCGTTTGGCGCGGGACGTCGAAGTCAATAACCAGCTATATGTCGGCTTGCTGAACAACACGCAGCAGTTGCAGATTGCGAAAGCAGGCACGGTCGGCAACGCGTCCATCATCGACAAGGCCGATGTGAGCGACAAGCCGATTCGCCCGAAGCGAATGCTCGTGATCGTGTTGGGCGCGGTGGTCGGACTGATACTGGGCGTTGCCGTGGCACAAGGCTATGCATTGTGTTTCGCGCGTGTTCGTGATCCGAAGCATCTGGAATCGATGGTGGGCGTTCCGCTGCTTGGCGTAGTCCCGTCATCGCCTCAACAGATCGAGGCCGACTCGAACGGCAGGCCTGCTTTCATGGCCGTGAGGGAGCACCCCGATACGCCGTTTGCCGAAGCGATCGCAGATCTGGCCTTGCTGTTGCATTGCAAGACGACCACCGGGCGCGGCGGCGCAAAGACCGTTCTGATTACGTCTCCCGAGCCGGGGCAGGGCAAGTCGATGATCGCCGCCAATCTTGCCTGTCTGTCCGCGGACAGCGGCGTCAAGACCTTGCTTGTGCGTGCCCATGCAGGCCAGGCAAGCATCGAGCGATGCTTGCCGGTGAAAGTCGAGAAGTGTTTGTCGGATGTGCTGAAAGGCTCGCTCGATCTCAAGAAGGTGATCTCGCGCGTTCATGACAATCTTGACGTGCTGCCCGCCGGAGCAGAGGGCAAGCCTTTGCGGAACCTGTACGGCACCGAGAAGCTGGAGGCGCTGTTCACTTCACTGCGAGGCGCATACGACCTGATCATCGTGGACGCGCCATTGGCCCATCCGGCCGCAAACGTCGCCATGTTGTCGAGGTTCGCCGACATCACGTTGATGGTGGTGCGGCAAGGCTCGGTCAGCTACGCCGGCGTGGAGGAGGCGATCGAGAACCTGAAGAAGTTCGGCGCGGATGTGGATGGCCTGGTGTTCAACGGCTTCGAGCCTTCACCGTTCCGCTACGGCTATTACGCGAACGCGCGTCGACCTGCGAAGGAAACCCGGACGCAGAGCAATCCTCGTCATGTCCCATCCGAGACGTTTTTGTTCAGGGCATGGGCGCGAGTAAGAAAGGAACTGCTCAAGAACGCTGCGTGATATCGATTGATCGGCTCGCAGCTGCATGGTGCAGGTGCGTGAAGGAAGGAACGAATTTCGGGTTGCGGCACGATGGGTAAGGTGACGGGAACATTAGGCGGCAACGGCGGCTTCGTATCCGCTACCGGCGTGATCGTATTGACGTTATTCACGCTGGCATTGCTGTTCAACGCGGTGATGCCGGCGCTCGGAATGGCGAAATCGAGCGCCTTGTGTACGTTGCTGTTGGCAACACTCGGCCTCGTCGGCCTGGTCAAGTCGCGTCCGGTGTTCGCCGTGTCGATGCTTTACGTGCTGGCGATCGGAATGACCGCATTCCTTGCAGGCGTGGGCTTGGAGGACGGCGGCTACCTGACGGAAACCGATGTCATCGGTGACGCGACCGGGGCGTTCAGTCGGCTCCTGTCGTTCTACCTGATTTTTGTCGTCTGTGCGCTCGTTGCCTTCAGTCGATTTCTGGACGAGCGCCCGGTCCGAGCGTCGATCAAGGCGCGGATAGCCTTGCAACCGATCAGCATCGCGATGGGGTTCGGGCTCGCGGCGACGATTATCGCGATCGGTGTGATCGCCGGTCTGACGTCAGGGTTCTCGTTGTTTTCCGGCATTAATCGATATGCGCTGCGGAATGATTCATCGAACGGGATGATGTTCAACCTGTTCCTGAACAATCAGTCGTTCATGGGTTTTCTGCTGGGCACCATCGCCACCAGTTCCGACAAGCGCATCCGGGTGGCGGCGATCCTGACGATGGCGGTCGACCTGGCGCTCAATGTGATGCATGGCGAGCAATTCATGGCAGTGCTGCACATCGGGCTGTGCTCGCTTGCCCCGTTTATTTCGATTCACGCGATGAACGGCAAGCCGGTTGTTCGTTATCTGGGTATCGGTGCGGGCCTGGCGCTATTGCTGGGCGCCGTCTCCATTGTCTACTCCTACAGGGGGCAGGGGCTTGAAGTGGCCGATATGCTCTCTTCGCGCTTCCTGCTGCAGGGCCAGCCGTGGTACGTGGTCGACAACGATGCCCAACTGTTCACGGCACCGAGGCTCGGCGGCACGGATGCATTCTGGCGTTTCGTGAACTCGCTCGGTTCCTGGACCATGCCGACGTTTTTCGACGAATCCGAACCGAGCGGCTTGCGTGACTTGATGAAGTCGTACACCGAACCGAGCGTTCTCCGGGCCTACATGTTCGATGACGTCACCTTCACGATGGGGAATATGGCCGTGCCCGTGTACTGGTTCGGCTACGCCGGGGGCGCTCTCTTTGTCGCGATGACCGGTCTGGTGTACGGCGCGCTCGGTGCGCTGCAGATCGTCGTTGCGATGCGCGGCGGGGTCGTGATGCTATGGCTGATGGCGAAGGTCTTTTCATATGCGACGTTCGCCGTCCAGCAAGGCGAATACTGGATGATGTTTGGCTCGCGTACGGTTTTTTATGCGCTTCTCGCGCTCGCCTGGTGGTATTGGGTCGATGCGAAGCATTCAAACCTCGAATGAACCGCGCCAGGTTATTCCGAGGCCTTTCGTCAAGCGTGTGTTGTCGTCGTTCACCGGTGTGGGCCGCGAGAAGGTTGTCGACGCACGCTCGGCCCTCGCTCGTTTGCGAGCCGGTGCAATGCGTCTCTGTCTGCTTCATCAATGTCGGAAACGGCGTTTCCGATCGCGTATGCGAGCAGCCTTGTGTCTTGAGTCATCATCATTCCCGTCATGTCAAAAGCGAAGCATTCGGAGCGGTTTGACCATATCGACGCGATGCGTGCCGTTGCGGTGATCCTCGTCATCTGGACGCACTATGCTGAGCGGTTCGTCCCCCTTGCCGGCTCACAGTATGTGCTTGACTCCCTGCAACGCTCCGTGAATTTCGGAAGAATCGGAGTCGTCCTTTTCTTCGCGATCAGCGGCATGCTGATTCCAACCAGCCTGCACGGCGAGATCGGCGCGGGCACGAAGCGCTTCCTCATTCGACGATTCTTTCGACTGTATCCCGCCTATTGGCTGGCGCTTCCTGCAGGGTATTTCGTTCACTGGTATTTGTTCGACAAAAGAATGGACATCCATGGCGTTCTGGCCAATGTGACCATGATTCCGGTGGCGTTTGGGGAAAGTCTGATCCTGCCTCATGGCTGGACGCTGGAAACCGAACTGTATTTCTACGGGTTGTGCCTGATCCTGTTCTGGTGCGGGGCGCTTCACCGGATGCTCCATCTGTGCCTCGTCACGATCGGGCTATGCGGACTATTCGTGTTGACGCTCAAGTTGCAGCTCTTCCCGGCCGATCTGCTCAGTCAGTACAAGACCATGCCGTATCATCTCGGCATCATGTTCTGGGGCGCCTGCTTTCGCATGGCCTATGACAATCCTTCGCAGCTGCTGCGTGTCAGATTGGCCGGAAGCGGTGTGCTGTCCCGACTATCGCTGACTTATAGGTCGGCGGTCGCCTGTGTGACGATCCCGGTCGTCGGCATTGCGCTGGCGGGGGCCATCGAGGATTGGCGACATCACAACGCGTTTCATCTTCCTATCTCGCTCGCTTACATGATCGGCATCGCGACCTTCGCGATACTGGCAACCTTGCTGAAGCTTCGTATCCGTCTGCTTTCATGGATCGGCAAGATCAGTTACTCGATCTACCTGTTGCACAGTCTTCCGCTGTTCGTGGCGTTCTGGTTGTGTCAGCGTTTCCACATTACTGGATGGCCGCTTGGTCTTTACATGATCGTCCCGATGGTGCCTTTGATTCCATTGTCGTGGGCCGGCTACCGACTCTGTGAAGCGCCGTTCGTGAAGCTTGCGCGTACGCTCACGTCGCGCCGCGGAAGCCGCGTGTTCGCATCGGGTGATGCGACCGGCTGATTCCCGGACGTGTGTGTTCGCTCGTTCCATGGAAATGATTCGATATGCGCGGATCGCAATGCCTGCCTCGCGTATGCGTCGGTATAGCCGGCCTGATGATGGCTGGCGGGCTGTCGTGGCCGGGCTTCGTCGAGGCCGTATCCGGCGCACCCGCACCGGCTGCAGTTCATGCCGACATACCGGATGTGTACATTCATCCCGCCCCGGATGCGGCCGATCAGGCTGATGCGCTGCAACGCGCGCTGGACGGGCTGCAACCGGGCCAGCGGTTGGTGTTCATGCCCGGACGCTATGTCGTCGGTCGTTCGTTGATCGTGCGGCAGCGGCATGTCGTGCTGTCGGGTTTCGGCGCAACGCTGATGGCGACCGTTCCCGGCAATCAGACGATCGAGATGCGGGGCGACGGTACGACGCTCGTCGGGTTTCATATCAAGGGAACCGGTGCGACACGTCTCGACACGCCGGAGTCGACCAAGGTCGACGTGACGGGGCGCGACGTGCAAGTGCTCGACAACGTCATCGACGGCGGCGCCAGCGCGGGCATATTCGTGTTTGGCGGATCGGACGTCGCGATCATCGGCAATCAGGTGCGGTCGACGCTCGCCGATGGCATTCACATGACGCACGGCGCACGCAATGTGCTGGTTCAGGGCAATGTCGTGCGCGGTACCGGCGACGACATGATTGCCGTGGTGAGCTACCTGGCTGACGGGGTGGTGAGCCGCAACGTGCTGATTACCGGCAACTCGCTCGAAGGCAACGCGTGGGGGCGCGGAATCACGGTGGTCGGCGGCACGGACGTGACGATCTCGAACAACATCGTGCGCGACGTGCAGGTCAGCGCGGGAATCCTCGTCGCGCAGGAAGACAGTTACCGAACCTACGACGCGTCCGACGTCCGGGTCGAGAACAACGTGGTGTCGTCCATCCAGACCGCGGCCGCCCGGACCGATCCGCGCCCGCTGACCCAGCAGGCCGCGATCGACGTCAGTACGTGGTCGGGCTCGGTGACGCGCGTGGTCGTGATCGGCAACCGCGTGTCGCGCGCGCGGTTTGCCGGCATTCGCGTCTGGGGAAACGTGTCGCAGTACCGGATCGCGGATAACCGGTTGTCCGCGATCGGCGGGATGCCGGTACAGGTGGGCGGGGCCGGAGGCTGTCTCCCGGGTGGCACGAATGCCGCGCAGTGCAGGATGCCGGTCGCGCAGCCCGCGTCGATCGACGCGGTCGGGGCCGACACGTCGGCGTTGCCGCAAGTGCGCGAAGCGCTCAGGCAGGCGTGCCCGCGGCAGCGCGGCATCGACTGACGAATCGATGCTCGCGCCGGCGTGCGCGGTACGCGATTAGCGCACGACGTCCCCCTCTACCACCGGCACGTGCGGTTCCCGAGCAGTGAGCGGCACCGCGTGCTTGTCCGGCAGCGTGTCGACGACCGGGCGCCCGTACTGGTCGTCGAAGCGCACGATATCGTCTTCGCCGAGATAGTTGCCCGATTGCACTTCAATGATTTCGAGCGGAATGCGGCCGGGATTCTCGAGGCGATGGACCTCGCCGACGGCGATATACGTCGACTCGTTCTCGCTGAGCAGAAAGGTCTCGTTGCCGCGCGTCACCTTCGCGGTGCCGCGCACGACGATCCAGTGCTCGGCGCGGTGATAGTGCATCTGCAGCGACAGCCGCTTGCCCGGTTCGACGACGATCCGCTTCACCTGGAACCGCTCACCGAGATCGATCGAATCGTAATGCCCCCAGGGACGCTGCACCTTGCGGTGTTCGCTCGCCTGCGGGCGCCGGTCGCTCTTCAGGCGCGCGACGATGTTCTTCACGCGCTGCACGTCGTGCTTGTTCGCGACGAGTACCGCATCGGGCGTTTCGATCACGACGACATCCTTCATCCCGACGCACGCGATGAGACGACCCTCCGAACGCACGAGGCTGTCCTGCGTGTCCTCGAACACGATCGGGCCGCGGGCGACGTTGCCGTGGTCATCCTTCGGCATGATTTCCCAGATCGCGTCCCACGTGCCGACGTCCGACCAGCCGGCCGAAAGCGGCACCACGATGCCTTCGATGCCGAGTTCGCTGCTGTCGGCGAGGCGCTCCATGACCGCATAGTCGATCGAGTCGGACGGGCAGGCGTCGAAGGCGACGGCGTCGATCCGGAAGAACGGATCATCGGCGACGCCCGCGCGCCACGCCGACTCGCAGGCCGCATGGATCTCGGGCGCCAGCGCGTGGATCGCCTTCAGCCAGACCGAGGCGCGCGTGACGAAAATGCCGCTGTTCCACCAGTAGTCGCCCGACTGCAGGTAGCGCTCGGCGAGCGCCGCGTCGGGTTTCTCGACGAAGCGTCCGATCGAATAACCGCCTTGTCCGCCGTGGCGGCTCGTCCGCGGCTCGCCGACCCGGATATAGCCGTAGCCCGTTTCCGCCCGGCGCGGCAGCACACCGAGCGTCACGATCGCGCCTTCCTGCGCATAACGTGCCGCGCGCGCGATCGCGTCCTGGAACGCGCCGACATCGGCGATCACGTGATCGGCCGGCATCACCGCGAGCACGGGGTCGTCCTCGAGCACGCTGGCGTCGAGCGCGGCAAGCGTGAGCGCCGGTGCCGTGTTGCGCGCAGCGGGTTCGAGCAGGATACGGGCGGGCGCCGCACGGTCGACCACCTGCGCGGCGCTCATGATGCGATGCTGTTCGCCGCACACCAGCAACAGCTTGTCGCCCAGCACCGCGTTCGCGATGCCGTTCAGGCGACGCGCCGTCGCCGACAACGGCGATTCGTTCGAGGTCAGCTCGATCAGCTGCTTCGGATACTGTTCGCGCGACAGCGGCCAGAGGCGTGTGCCGGAACCGCCGGCGAGGATGACCGGCAGGATGCGTGGAAGGTCGGGTGCGGGAACGGGGCGTAGGGTGCGTGTCATCGGTTGGCTCCGGTATCGGCGGGCAGCCGGTTGTGTACGCGTCCGTCGGCACGCGCGTCTTCATTCCTGAGCCGGGTCGTCGAAACGGTCCGGGACAGCAGCTGGCGCAGCGCGCCGGCGGTGCGGTCGGCCGGCCGGATCATGCCGACGAACGGCGCACCCTGTTCGAGATACGGTCCGTACGCCTTGCGGAATCCGAAGCGTTTGTAGAACGCCTGGCGCGGCGCGGGAACGTGCATGCGCAGCGCGGCATCCGGCCAGGCGGCCAGCGCGGCGGTCAGTGCCCGTTCGAGCAGGTGTTCGAGCGTATCGCCGTCGCGGCACGCTTCGCTCGTCAGTACCTTGTCGATCACGACGTCCGGATCGATGTCGTCGCCCGGCAGGAGCCGTGCGTAGGCCGCGACTTCCGCCGCGTCGCCGTTGCGCACGGTTGCATAGACATGCAATGCGCCTGCGTCCTTGCCGTCGATATCGAGATGGGTATGCGCATCCTCGACGACCAGCACGGTGTTGCGTGCGCGCAGGATTGCATAGAGATCGACGGCGCTCAGATGTTCGAATTCACAACAATGCCATTCCATGATGCGGTCCTCGTGTGAAACCTTCAGCACGCGCTGTCGCACGAATACGTTCGTCCCGTGCGAAGCGGCAATGATCATGATGCGGATACGGCGCGCGCCGGTCTGTTCGAAAGCTTACCCATGCTCGGGGTTCGCGCGAGCGAGGTGTCGTGTGCCAACAGCGTCGTAGTGTCCGCTAGCACACATCGGCGGTGCCGGTGCTTTCCGATAATTGCCATGGCGTGGTGGCCGCGTTGCGCGGCTCACCCCTGTCGAACGTCATTGGAGAATCGGGAGCGGTACTTGAAGATTGCGATCGTTCACGACTGGCTGGTCGTGC
This sequence comes from Burkholderia sp. Ap-955, assembly GCF_011753045.1. Lineage (NCBI taxonomy): Bacteria > Pseudomonadati > Pseudomonadota > Betaproteobacteria > Burkholderiales > Burkholderiaceae > Burkholderia > Burkholderia sp. Ap-955. The sequence continues at coordinate 50,143 of NZ_VWWH01000010.1, read as the reverse complement.
CTGGCGGCGCCGAACGCGTGCTGGCGCACATGATCGACTGCTTTCCGCAGGCCGATGTCTACAGCCTCGTCGATTTCCTCGAGGATCGGGACTGCCTGCGCGGCCGCGCGGTGCGCACGTCCTTCATCCAGAAGCTGCCGTTCGCGCGCACGCGCTACCGCAGCTATCTGCCGTTGTTTCCGCTGGCCATCGAACAGTTCGACCTGTCGGCGTACGATGTCGTGCTGTCGAGCTCGTACGCGGTTGCGAAGGGCGTGCTCAGCGGCCCGGACCAGTTCCACGCCAGCTACGTGCATTCGCCGGTGCGCTATGCGTGGGACCTGCAACACCAGTACCTGAACGAGGCCGGCCTCGCACGCGGGCCAAAATCGGCAATCGCGCGCGCGCTGCTGCATTACATCCGCAACTGGGATGCGCGTTCGGCGAACGGCGTCGATCGCGTGGCCGCCAATTCGCACTTCATCGCACGCCGCATCCGCAAGACCTACCGGCGCGATGCGACCGTGATCTATCCGCCGGTCGACGTCGACCACCTGTCGCTGCGCCCGGACAAGGAGGCGTTCTACCTGACCGCGTCGCGGCTCGTGCCGTACAAGCGGATCGACCTGATCGTCGACGCGTTCTCGCGTACGCCGGAACGCCGCCTCGTCGTGATCGGCGACGGGCCGGAGATGGCGAAGATCCGCGCGCTGGCCGGGCCGAACGTCACGCTGCTCGGTTACCAGCCGTTCGACGTGCTGCACGACCACCTGGAGCGTGCGCGCGCATTCGTGTTCGCCGCGGAAGAGGACTTCGGCATTTCGCCGGTCGAGGCGCAGGCATGCGGCACGCCCGTGATCGCGTACGGGAAGGGCGGCGTGCGCGAGTCGGTGCGCGCGTGGCCGGTCTCCGGCGCAACGGGCCTGTTCTACCGCGCGCAGACGGTCGATGCACTGGTCGATGCGCTTGCCCGATTCGAAGCGCTGCCGCGCGGGGCGATCGATCCGCGTGCGTGTCGCGCGAATGCCGAGTGCTTCAGCTCGGCGCGCTTTCGGGACGCGTTCACGCGCTTCGTAATGGATGGCTATGCCGCGTTGCAGGCGGAGATGGCCGCGCCCGCCGGTTTCACGCCGCACGACGATGCGTCGATCGAGGACGGCATGGGCGACCGGCCGGTCCGGGAGGGCGAGACGGCGCTGCGAACCTGAGCGACGATCGCGCCCGTTGATTACGGAATGTAACCGCCGGGCGGACCGTGCGCCGTGCCGGGACGGCGCAGCCGGCCGGCGCCGCGCGCGATTATGCGGCGGGTGGCGTGTGGTGCGGGTCTTTTTAAAGGATTTCGGTGAAAATCACGCGCAATCCAGGGAGCCTATCTGGCGGAAATGTAGTATTTGGCACTGATTGACGCGAATGTTGAGAGAGAATCAAATCTCAGTAGCCAAAGGTGTGTCGCGCGGGGCGACCGGCTGCGTAACCGGCTGATTCAGGATTATCTTTTGGTAACAAGACCATCTTGAAACGGGGTGTAAATTCAGGAACGGATGAAGTATGACGGTCATTCCGCTTGTGGGTTGGCCGCCATCCGGTTCAGCATCGGGCGCGCTCGTCGTGTACGACGCAACGCACATGCGGACGGATGTTCCGTTTGCCGACGTGCTCCGCCTGCCGGCGCGGCGCGTCAAAGCGGGAACGTCGCGGCTCCCGCAGCCGCGCGTTTCCTTCGAGTTCGATGACAACGAGGCCGGATGACATCCGGCTCGACCTCCGGGGGTTCTCGCCGTGTGCAGTTTCGATATTCGCCAAGGCTGCGGAAACGCAGCGCGGAAAGGTGGCCATGCGCCGCCGGCCCCAGCGCACGCGAACGGTTCGCGGAGTGGAGAAAGTGATGGTTCGTTATGAATATGCCAATAACGCGCGATAAGAGCGCCGATGCGGGGAGTGGTAGCGGGCAGCGTCCGCTGATTTACTGGACGCAGTCGCCGTCCGTCATGCTGCGAAAGGAACTGGCGCGGCGCGACTGGAAAGTGTCGATCGTCGCGCAGGCGAGCGAGCTGCGCGACACGTCCGGCGAAATCACCTGCGGCATCCTCGACCTGAGCGGCGGCCATGCCGACGCGATCGGCAGCATCGCGTCGACCTGCGCGTCGATGCGCGACGTCGTCTGGGTCGCGCTCGTCGACGTCGGCCAGACGGCTTCGCCGAACGTGCGAGCGCTGTTGCGCGACTATTGTTTCGATTACGTCACGTTGCCCGCGTCGCACCAGCGGATCGCCGATACGGTCGGCCACGCGTACGGCATGGAATGCCTGTTCGCGCGCGACCGCGAACGGCTCGAATCGGAGGAAAAAGGCATCGTCGGCACCTGCAGTGCAATGCTGCGGCTGTTCGATACGGTGCGGCGTTTCGCGCGTACGGACGCACCGGTGTTCGTGTTCGGCGAAACGGGGACCGGCAAGGAGCTGACGGCCGTCGCGATCCATCGCCATTCGGAGCGCCGCAATGGCCCGTTCGTTGCGGTCAACTGCGGCGCCATTCCCTCGCATCTGCTGCAATCCGAACTGTTCGGCTATGAGCGCGGCGCATTTACCGGCGCGAATGCGCGCAAGATCGGCTATGTCGAAGCGGCGAACGGCGGCACGCTGCTGCTCGACGAGATCGGCGACCTGCCGCACGAGAGCCAGGCGAGCCTGCTGCGCTTTCTGCAGGAGCGCGCGATTCATCGCTTGGGCGGCAGTGATCCGGTGCCGGTCGATGTCCGGATCGTGTCGGCGACGCACGTCGACCTGCGCGAGGCGATGGAAGAAGGGCGCTTTCGGCCTGACCTGTTCCACCGTCTGTGCGTGATGCGCATCGACCAGCCACCGCTGCGCGCGCGCGGCAAGGACATCGAGCTGCTCGCGCATCACATGCTCGAACGCTTTCGCGGCGACGCGCGCCATCGCGTGCGCGGCTTCTCGACGGATGCGATCACGGCACTCTACAAGCACGACTGGCCGGGCAATGTCCGCGAGCTGATCAACCGCGTGCGCCGCGCGGTCGTGATGACGGAAGGGCGCCTGATTACGGCGCAGGATCTCGAACTCGAATACTGTCTCGATGCGGCGTCACCGTCGGTGGCCGACATCCGCAAGTCGATCGAGCGCGAGGCGATCGAAACCGCCCTGTTGCGCACGCGCGGGCGCGTCGCGGCGTCGGCCCGCGAGCTCGGTGTGTCGCGCGCGACGCTGTATCGCTGGATGGAGGCCTACGGGATCGAGCGGCCGCGCGGCACGGGCTCGTCCGACTGAGATTCGACAAGGCGACGCGCGCGGCTGCCGAAAGCCGCGCGCGTCGCGTCAACCGGCCTGCGTGGCGCGCACCGTGCGCGCGGCGTTCACGGCCCGGATTTCCACGGTCGGCGGCACGTCGGCCGCGGCGCCATTCTTCCCGATCATTTCAAGCGGAACGAGCGCGACGCGCGCCGGCGTGCCGGGCGCGAGATGGAACCAGTCGTCGCGCGGCACGTAGCCCGGCGCATCGATCTGTACATGACGCGCGACGCGCCGTGTATCGATGTCGACGTGCCACGTATCACCGGTGCGCGACACGCACGCTTCCAGCCCGAGTTCACGACGCGCCAGCACGGCCGGATGCGTGCGGGACGGGAAATGGAACGCCTGCGACAGCAGCGTGCCGTCGTCGGCGCGGAGCGTTGCGACGACGGTGTCGTGTTCGCAGGGCCCGAACCGGTACGCGTAGGTCCAGTCGAAGAACCGGCCGAGCAGCTCGGCCGAGCCGATCCGCACCGTGTCGTGCGCGGCGATTCGCATCGGGCAGCCGGCCCGTGCGACGGGCGTGCGGCCGTCGCGCAGCGCGACCAGCTCGAGCGCGGCCGACAGCGGCGCGGGGCGCTCGTTGACGACATGCACGTCGAGACCGTTCAAGCCTTCGTCGACCAGCAGCACCTGCACGGGCTGCAGGACCTGGCGCAACGCATGCCACGCCGATTTCGGCCGGTGCGCGGCGTCGATCAGCCCCCAGCCGGCGCCCGGCATCACGTCCTGGAACTGCCAGACGAGTGCGCCGGCGCAGCGCGAGCCGGTGCGCCGCCATTCGGAAAACGTTTCGCGCATCAGGTCCGCGATCACCGCGCGCGACAGCTCGAAGTAGCGCGCCGGATCCTCGCGCCGCAGCCGGTTGGGCACGACGTCGTAGAGCGTCTGCAGATAGTGGTCGCGAATGTCCTCGAAATCCCACGACGTGCCGGGGTCGCGCGGCACGGCTGCCTTCCAGCGCGGCTCGTGCACGCCGGGCCAGCCGAGTTCGGCGAGCGTCGCGTCGCACGGCACGTTCGAGAACGCGAGGCATTCGCTCGCGAAGCGCACGTCCGCGCGGCGCGCGTCGTCGAGCGGGCGCAGGTACGCACCGACGCCGTAGTAGTGCGACACCCGTTCGCGCGGGGCGAACGGCAGCACGCCGCCGTCGGGCGAATCGGGCACGTACGGGACGTCGGGCCGGCATGCGGCCGCGTGGCCGGCCAGCCGGTCGGCGGTCAGCTCGAGGAAGCGCTGCTTCGGCCCGAGCCCGGACATCGCGGCCTGTTGTGCGAGCTCGCTGCCGCCGCACAGTACGGCCAGCGACGGCGACGCGCTGTGACGTGACAGGAACTGCCGGGCTTCGCGATCGACGTTGTCCGCGAATGCGGGATCGTCGAGCGCATAGTCGAAGTTCGCGAACATGAAATCCTGCCAGACCAGCAGCCCGAGCCGGTCGCACCACGCGTGAAAGGCATCGGCCTCGTAGGTCATGGTGCCGCCGACGCGGATCATGTTGAAGCCGGCGTCGCGCGCGAGCCCGAGCAGGCGGGCGTAGGTGGCATCGTCCGTGTGCAGCGTGCGCGGCGCGGCGCTGCTCCAGCATGCGCCGCGCGCGAACACGGGCACGCCGTTGATGCGCAGCCCGAAGCCCTTGCCGTCGGCACCGGCGTCGACTTCGATCGTGCGGAAACCCGTTGCACCGAGCGGTCGCAACGCGTCGCCGAGATGCAGTGCGACGTCGTAGAGCACCGGCTCGCCGTGCGTATGCGGCCACCAGCGGCACACGCTGGGCACCGCGACGCTCGCGCGCAGACGGTCGGGGCCGGCACGTTCGAGCGTGGCGTGGTGCTGGCCGCACGACAGCCGTGCGGCGAGCGCGTCGGGCAGCGGCGCGGCGAACGTCAGTTCCGCGTCGAGCCAGCCCGTGTCGCCTTCGATGCGCGCGTGCAGGTCGCAATCGACGAGAATGGGCCCGTCGGCCGGATCGAGCACGTCCACGGGGCGCCACGGGCCGGTCGGCACATGCGGCGGAAACCAGCCCGGCATGTGTCCGAACAGCGACGTGCGGATCGTGCGCAGTGTCGCCGGCTCCGCGAGCCGCGTGCGCCAGCGTGCCCGGCGCGGCGCGCGCGTGTCGCGCAGGTGCGGGGCGAGCGCCCGGAAACAGAGGGTCAGCCGGTGCGTACCGTCGAGCAACACGGATACATCGTGTGCGACGAACATGCTGTCGGAGCGAAGGATCGGCGTGTCGTCGAGCCACACTTGCGCGAGCGTCGCGAGACCGTGAAAGCGCAGCACGCGCGGCCCGTGTCCGCGCAGCTCGATCCGGTACCAGTGGTCGCGCTCGTCGAGCGATGCGGCTTCGTCGAGCCGGCCCGCAAGCGCGAGCGACTGCGCGACCGTGCCGGGCACGGTCGCCGGAATCCACCCGTCGCCGCCGGCGGGGAGGTCGCGCGGTTCCCGTGCGACCCCCGCGGCCGTCGCCAGCATCGACCACGCGGGCAGGGCACGCGGGCGCGTCACCGCATGACCGGCACGGGTGCCGCGATGTCGTTGCGCTCGCTGCGCACGGGCGTCGGGTGCCGCAGCGGCAAGCCGATCTGCCGCGCACAGGCGACCACATCCGAATAGGCGGCCTGGATGGCTTCGAGCGTCGAGTCGCCGCGCTCCTCCTTGCCGCGCGCGCAGGCGCGGGCGAGCCGGAATTCGAGCACCATCGCTTCGGACGCGATGCGGTCGCACGCGGCCCGGATCTCGGCGAACGGCCCGACGCAGCCGCTGGCCTGCAGCCAGCGCGAGTAATGGCCGAACAGCTCGAAATTCGCGCCGAGCTGCCGCACCGAGTTGAACGAGTACGCGTGGAAGTGCTCGAGCGGTGAATCGGCGAGCGTCCGCGCGTCGGTCTGCAACTGCCGCCGGAACGCGGCGATCGGGTTGACGACCGGCAGGCGCCGCAGGTGGCGCTGCAGCGCGGCGAGCGACGTTTCGCACAGCTCGCGCTCGTCGAGCGGCGCAAACCGCCGCTTCGCGCATTCCACGTACGGCGGCAGCGTCATCGGCGAGTTGCCGCCGACGAGCCCGTTGTAGTCGAAATCCTCGGCCACGTAATAGCCGCTGTTGTGGAAGTAGCCGATCTGGCGCTTCGCGCGGTCGATCGCATCGATGCCGATCGTCGTTTTCGTGTGCTGCGTGCGGTAGCTGCTGCCGCGCGTATCGGGCAGGAACCACGCGTCGACCTCGACGATCATCAGGTGGCCGCGCGCAACCTGCGTCTCGATGTGCTGGTCGAGCGGTTCGTAGATCGAGTGCTCCTGCACGACGATGCCGTACAGCCGCTCCAGTTCGTCGTGCGGAAACTTGAAAAACGTGAACTGGTCACCCTCGAAATCGAGCGCGATCGTAAACGGCAGCGCCGCATATGGATTGAAGCCCCACCACCGGAGCACCTCGAGCCACATGTCGACGTAGCAGTTGGTCTGCTTCCAGACCATCTCCTGGCTATGCAGCGGATGCGGCCGGTAGTGGCGCGCGCGGTGGCGCACATCCTCGAACGACGCGTCTTCGCCGTCGCGGGACACGAATCTCATGGCGTGCCCCACAGCACGTCGCGGACTTCGCGCGGCCATGCGTCGATGTCGAAGCCGTGATGGCGGAACAGCGCGAGCGTGAGCCGTTCGAGGCCGAAGCCGACGCAGCCCGTGTGCGCGACGTCGTCCGTCGCGGTGCGGATGTCCCACAGCAGCCCGAAATGGTCCATGTGGTAGTTGAAGCTCAGGCACGCGGTCTGGCGATCGTCGTGCTCGATCGGGATCAGCAGCTCGAACTTCAGGTTCTGCTCGCGCTGGCTGTGCGCGACGATCTTGCCGCCGCGCCCGAAGAACGGATCGTTCGCGAGGTCGATCGCGTTGGGCAGGCGCAGCGCCTCGATCATCCGCGTGCCGCGTTCGATCCAGGTCTCGCGGAACGACACGATCTGCGCGGGCGTGCCGATCCGCACGTATTCGCGCATCCGGAACAACTGCATGCGGGTCGGGTCGAGCGACGGCTCGTGACGGAAGCAGTACGAGAAGACGTCGACGATCCGGCCGTCGGCCGGCAGCGCACCCGCGCGTGCGACGACAGGGTAGACCGGGTAGCACGCGGCGGGCGTCATCACGACGTAGGTCGGCTTCTGGCTTTCCGTCCAGTCGTCGCCGCGATCGAGGCACTGCAGTACGCGCTGGTGCTGGTGTTCGTCGCCGCAGAATGCGTGCACGCTGCCCGCGAGCTGCGGGAAGCTCTTCATGTATTCGCTGCGCTCGAACTCGGTGCGGCTCATCGCCGGCGGGAAGCGCAGCACTTCGGCGTGCTGGTCGGCGCCGAGGCGCGTGACGAACGCGTCGAGCGCTTCGACCACGCGCTCGAACCGTTCGCTGCGGCCGAACAGGCCCTGGATGCCGGTCGAGACCAGCAGGCCCGCGTCGATCAGTTCGTCGCGCAGCGGGTTGACGCCCGCGCGGTCGATCGGTGCATCGGCGGGAGCGGAGGCGGCGGAGGGCACGGCAAGGCGATCGTTCACGTATGTTTCTCCAGCGTCGCAGGACGCAGCGCGAGCAGCAGGTTCGAGGTGTTGACGGCAATGCGGTCGTTGCTGATCATCAGCGGCGCCGCGAGCAGGTCGCGAATGTGGCGGCCGATGCTGAACGGCGTGCCCTGCTTGTAGCCGGCCATCCCGCAGATCATCATGGCCTGGTGCGCGACTTCCAGCGCGGTCGTCGACACGTAGGTCTTCAGCGTGTTGATCTCGGCGGCCCGGGCCATGCCGGCCGACCACGAGCGGGACGCCGGATTCGCATGAAGGCGCAGCACGGTGTCGACGCGGGCCTGCATCGCCTGCATCAGCGCGAGCGATTCGGCGATGCGCCGCGACGCGGGCGACGGTGCGCCGTCGGTCTGGCGCGCCTGGGCGCGGAAGAACTGGTGCGCGCGGTGGAACGCGTCGCCGGCCACGCCGATCCATACCGCGGCCCACAGGATGTGCGACACCGGCACCATCGTGTCCTCGGCGATCTTCGCGAACGGGACCGGCAGGCACTGGACGGCGGCGCCTTGCGCATCGAGCTCGAAGCCGTTGCTGCAGGTGCCGCGCATCCCGAGCGTGTCCCATTCGCCGCGGCGCGTGAGCGTGTAGCCGTCGCGCAGCAGCGTGACGAGCACCTGCTCGGAAGCCGGCGCGTCCGCATCGCGTCGTGCGGTCGCGAGGATGCCGTCCGCGTAGTCGCCATACGAGATCGTCGGCGCGGATTTGCGCAGCCGGAACTCGCCGCCGCTGGTTTCGAGCGCACACTGGCTCGCGCGCAGGTTGCCGCCGACACCGTCTTCCGACGTGGCCGATGCGAGCAGCCACTGGTGGCGCACGAGCTGCTGCAGGAACAGCTTGTGCCAGCCCTGGTCGGCGGCGTGATCGACGATGCAGGCGACCTGGATCTGGTGCATCGCGAACACCATCGCCGACGATGCGCAGGCCTGGCCGAGAATCGAGCAGGCCGATGCGATGTCTTCCAGCGACGCGCCCACACCGCCGAGATGGGTCGGCACCATCGCGCCGAGCAGGCGGCGCGCGCGCATTGCCTCGATCGCCTCGACGGGGCAGCGCGCGTCGCGGTCGACCGCGTCCGCGTGCTGCGCGGCGATCTGCGCGACGGCATGCGCGGCCTCGTCGAGCCGACGCGCATCGCTGTCGGCCGCGAGTTCGGGAAGCAGCGCGCTCATGCCGAATGCTCGGTGCGTTGCAGCGTGGTGATCGTGTCCGCGAGCGCGTCGATGCTGCGGAACAGGTTGCGGTTCAGCATCTCGTCGGGAATCTCGATGTTAAACTGCTTCTCGATCGCGAGCATCAGCTGGATCGTGTCGAGTGACGAAAGGCCCGCTTCGTAGAGGTCGTCCCCGTCGCCGATCGAATCGATCGCGGCTTCGAGATGGGCGACGTGCTTCAGGATGGTTCTGATTTCGTTTTTCACGTGCTGCTCCGGCGTGCGTGGTGTCGTCCGCTCGGGCAGACGCGCGACACGCGCTGACGTCCCCCCGGCAGTCCGGCATCAGTAGACCATTGGCAGACACGTCGTTCTGTTCGTCACCCTACAAACAGCTGACCCGGCAGGCACCGGATCGCACGTGCGGCTCCGATGCGGCATGCCGATCAGGTGCGCGACGCGGCCGGCACGCCCGAATCGGCCGACAGGATGCGCTTCATCTCGTCGCGCACGATTGCGCGGCAACCACACGACATTTTTTCGAGGCCGTCGAGGTCGGCGAGCTCGATCGAGCTCCGGTACTGGCGGATCAGGCCCAGCTTCTGGATTTCGCCGGCGGCATCGGTGACCGTTTCGCGCCGTACGCCGAGCATCTGCGCCAGCATGCTGTGCGTCACCTGGATCTCGATGCTGCGGGTCCGGTCGTACGCGAGCAGGAACCATCTGCATAACTGATGTTTGAGCACGTGATGACGGCTGCAGAACGTGATCTGCGAGACCTGCGCCATCAGCAGCCGCACGCAGATGAACACGAGATGGCGGATCACCGGCGATGCGTCGAACGCGGCGGCGAACACGCGCCGGTCGAGCTGGTAGACGAAACCGTCGCGGCAAGCCACGGCGCGGCAGGGCATCCGGCCGCTGCCGCCGATCACGTCGTCGCACACCACGCTCTCGCTGCCGATCTCCGCGACTTCCAGCGTCATGCCGCCGGACGACACGTACTGCAGCGAAATCGCGGTCGTGACGGGCAGGTAGACCGCGGCGAGCATTTCGCCGGGTTCGCAGAGCACTTGCCCGGATTTCAGGTGGACGAGTTGAAGGTGGGGGACCAGCGTCGCGAGCTCGTCGCGGTCGATGGCCGCGAGAAAGCGGTTCGCGTCGAAGCTGTGGGGCAGCTCGATCATGCCGTTCGCGTACGCGACGGCGTCAGGGGCCTGGTGAGTCACGGCGCATCCTCGTAGGGTGGCGGTCACGCGTCGTCCCGGCGATATCCCGAAAATTGGGAATTCGCACGATCGTGCGGACTTGTGTTCGTCAAAACCAGAGTGACGATACTGGCGAAAAGGCTAGCACGCTATTGAAATCGATCAATTGCACATTGTGTCATTTCACAATGTTTGACGATTTTGTTGCATGCAAACGTTATCCGGATTTAATGATTCATTTCCGTGAAATTAATCATCCGGAAATTGAATGCAACTTCGGACATTCATTCCATGTCGGCCGCGAATCAATCAGGTTGGGGCGCGCCTCGCATGGGAAAAGTGCCGGGTGAATATTGAACATTGTTTGACAAATAAATGATGCGCGCAAGAAGTTCTATGTAAATCAAATGGTTGTGGCTGAACTGTGCGATGGATGACAGAGCCGTAAATTAGTGTGCCGATTCAAATTTGAGACAGTTTCAAACGACCGTGTGAGGCGCGACGCCGTAGCGGAGTGCTGTCCGGAACATCATGGAAACAATTGAAAATCGACTGTAAGTATATGACCGACAAGCCGAGTGGCACCGGTTCGCCTGTCTCGGCCCGATGCAGGTGAATTGATCAGTCGAATCGCATGCGGTGTCCGCCGCACGGAAGAGTGTCCGGAAATGAGACGCTTTTTTTGTTTTTGGGCCGGTTATTCGGGCGATCTAAATCAGGCGTGATTCATATATTAAGGACGGGCATGGTTTGGCACGTAAATCGCTTATTCGGGCTGGCGTGTCGAAACGGGACGGCCGACTCGATCCGGGCGATAAGCCGATGGTCAGTCGGAATCAGGGTTGTGGCCGCAACCACGGTCAGTCCGAGCACGCATCGCGATAACGAGTTCCGTGTACGCGGCTGCAGGCGGCGCGGACGATAAAAGGGATACAGACATGCTTCATCTTCACTCGAGCTACTCGGCGAACGCCATCCTCGATGCCCTCCCCGAGGACAGCATCCGCACCATCGCACCGCATCTCGAACTGGTCAGGATCAAGGCCGGGATGCTTGACCGGGTCGGCGAGCCGATGCGCCACGTGCATTTCCCGACGACGTCGATGATGTCGGTGCAGCATCTGATGGAGGACGGCGCGATGGTCGAGGTGGCGCAGGTCGGCCGCGAGGGCGTGGTCGGGCTGGCGACGATGGTCGGTGGCGCCGCGGCGTCGCACCGGGTCGAGGTCCGCATCGGCGGGATGGCCTATCGCGTGCCGAGCTGCGTGATGCGCGCCGAATTCGAGCGCTCGCCCGAAACCTACCGGCTGCTGCTCAACTACTGCCAGGCGGCGATGGCGCAGATCTCGCGCAGCGCGCTGTGCAACCGGCATCACTCGGTCAGCGAGCAGCTCAGCCGCTGGCTGCTGCTTGCGCATGACCGCATCGACGGCGACGAACTGGCCGTCACGCAGCAGACGATCGCGAACATGCTCGGCGTGCGCCGCGAAGGCGTGACGGAAGCGGCGGGCAACCTGCAGGAAGCCGGGCTGATCCGGCAGCGCCGCGGCCGCATCACGGTGCTCGACCGCGACGGCCTCGAACATCACGCGTGTGAATGCTACAACCTGATTCGCGCGGACTATCGCAGGCTGCTCGGCACGCGCGGGACGGCGAGGCCGACACCGGTTCGGCCCCGCATGCCGGACGCGCATCGCGGGTTCCCGGCACAAGGTGCGTGAAGATGCAATCGACGTCCGGTGGGACGAATTCCATGCGGCGTTCTGTGATCGCAGTTGCCGACGTCGTGCTCGTGCTGGCAGGCGCGCTCGCCGCGCAGGCGGCGTCGGGCCTCGCGTGGCACGCGCTGTCCGACGCGCAGCGCGGCACGATCGCGCTGCTGTGCGTGCTGACCGTGGCCTTGCTGCCGCGCGACCTGCGCACCGTGCGCGGCAGCGTGGCGCCGCAAGGCGGCACGCATGCACTGACGCAGACGATGGTGGCGCTCGTCTGCGCGAGCGTGCTGACGGTGACTGCCGCGATGTGGATCATGAACCGCGGCGGCACGATCACGACGCACTGGATCGTGCGCACGGTGCTGGCCGGCGACGCCGCATTGCTGCTCGGCCGTGCCGCGCTGCTGGCGCTCGCGCTGACGCGTGACGACCCGCGCGCGCGGCAGCGCCGCGTCGCGGTGGTCGGCGCAACGGCGTACGGGCGGGTCGCGGTCGAGCGGATGCAGCTTGCGCCGCAGGGGCCTTTCGTGGCGGCGTGCGTATTCGACGACGACGCGCAGGCTGCGTCCGGCGGCATCGGCGGCGTGCCGGTGATCGACGACTGGAACGCGTTGCGCGACCTGATTCGCGGCGGCGAGATCGACGAGGTATGGCTCACGCTGCCGATGTCGCACGAGTGGCGGATCCAGCGCATCGTCCGCGAGTTGCGCGACGAGTTCGTGGAGCTGCGGCTGTTGCCCGACGTGCGGCAGATGGCGGTGGTCGATCGCTCGGCGACCGACGTGCTCGGCATGCCGGCCATCAACCTCGCGACCACGCCGCGCTCGGCGCCGGAGCTGTGGGCGAAGTTCGCGTTCGACCGGCTGTTCGCATTCGGCGTGCTGATTCCGTTGCTGCCGCTGCTGTCGATGCTGGCGATCGCGGTCAAGCTGTCGTCGCCGGGGCCCGTGCTGTTCAGGCAGCGCCGCAAGGGTGTCGACGGCCGGGAGTTCGACATTCTCAAGTTCCGGACGATGCGCGTGCATCGCGACCAACCGGGCGTCGTGCGACAGGCGTCGCGCAACGATTCGCGGATCACACGCGTCGGCGCGTTCCTGCGGCGGACGTCGCTCGACGAACTGCCGCAGTTCTTCAACGTGCTGTTCGGGCAGATGTCGGTCGTCGGCCCACGCCCCCACGCGATCGAACACGACGACTTCTACCGGCAACTGATCGACTGCTACATGTACCGCTACCGCGTGCGGCCCGGCATCACCGGATGGGCGCAGGTGAACGGCTATCGCGGCGAGACGCGCAAGGTCGAGGCGATGGAAGCGCGTGTGAAGTTCGATCTGTTCTACATGCAGAACTGGAGCTTCTGGTTCGACATGAAGATCATCCTGTTGACGATCGTTCGGGGATTCATCGGACGCAATGCATTCTAAGGATGTCAAATCATCCGGAAAGCGGCGCGTTGTGCGATCGAACGTACCGACCGGAGTGCAGGTGACGGACACACTGACGGCACAGCAGCATCCCGCGCAACGGGGTGTCCGGCGGCGCAACGGCGCGCCGCAGCCATCGGAATGGTCACGATCATGTCAACGTCGATTCGAGAGCGAAGCGCATCGGTATTGCAGGAAGCGCGCGCGGAGCGGGGCGCCGGCACGGCCGCGCATGCCGCGCGGCCGCGCCGGCTCGCAATCAACGGAAAATTCACCGCGCAGCGCATGACGGGCGTTCAGCGCGTGGCATACGAACTGACGGCCGAGCTCGCGCGGATCGCGAACGCCGACGATGCGCCGTCGCTCGTCGTGCCGTCCGATCACGATCCGGCGGCCATGCCGGCCGGCGCGCGATCGCTGACGTCCGGGCGCCGGCACGGCACGTTGTGGGAACAATGGACGCTGCCGCGCACGACGCGCGGCCGGACCTTGCTGAGCCTTTGCAACATTGGCCCGCTGGTCAAGCGCGATCAGTTGCTGATGATTCATGACGCGGCGATTTTCGATCTGCCGGCCGGCTATTCGATGGCGTTCCGCCTCTGGTACCGCTTCGCGTTCTCGATCATGAAGCGACGTGCGCGCCATATCGTGACGGTCTCGCATTTTTCGCGGGCGCGGCTGGCCGCGCGGCTTGGCGTGCCGCCGGCGCGCCTGTCGGTCGTGCCGGGGGCGGTCGATCATATCGACCGCATCGATGCCGATCCCGGCGTGCTGTCACGCCTGAATCTCGAGACGGACCGCTACGTGTTGTTCGTCGGGTCGCTTGCGCCCGGCAAGAATCTCGTGCGCGCACTGGCTGCGGTGGCGCTGATGCGCGAGTCGCACCCGACGTTGCGCTTCGTGATCGCGGGGGGCGCCAATGCGAAGGTCTTCGGCGCACGCGCGGCGGGCCTGCGCGAAGACGATCCGTACGTCACATGGGCCGGTTACGTGACCGACGGCGAGCTGAAGGCGCTGTACGAGCATGCAGGCTGCTTCGTGTTTCCGTCGCTTTACGAAGGATTCGGATTGCCGCCGCTCGAGGCGATGCGATGTGGCTGCCCGGTCATCGTGTCGCACGAAGGGGCGCTGCCCGAAGTCTGCGGCGGTGCAGCGTTGTTCTGCGATGCGTATTCACCACCGGATATCGCCGCGGCGATCGCCCGCGTCATGGACGATCCGGAACTGCGGGCACGGCTGCGCACGCTGGGCCGCGAGCACGCGCACCGGTACAGCTGGCAGCGCTCGGCGCGCACGTTGATCGACATCGTCCGTGCCGATGCTTGACGTGCGATGACGCAACGTTGCAGACGGGTCGGGCGACGCCGGCGGCGTCTGCGATAACCGCATTCGACGATGTCGCGATTTACCGTCCGTCCCCAGTTCCGGCGCGCATCGGGCGAGCGCTGCAGCGCACGCTGATTCCGGTCAACACACGCGTGTTCAATGGGTTTATCCTGCGTCGAATGCGTCCGGCACTGCGTGTCGCCGGGCGCCCATCCGGACACGGTGGCAGGCGGTGACGCCGGCCCGCCGCGCACCGGCGCGACACCGCGCGCCGCAATGCTCCGCGCGGAACCCGGAACAGGAGAGACGGCCATGGCGCTCGACCCACAACAACGGCAGACGCTGAAACAGCGGCTGAACGAGAGCGAGCAGACGTTGCGAGCGGAGATCCGCACCAGCGAAGACCAGCGCGCGTCGGAGTCCTACGCAGACCTCGCCGGCGCGGCGCCGGACGAGGGTGACGAGGCCAATGCGGATCTGTTCGTCGACGTCGATCATGCGTTGATCGGCATGAAACTGACCGAGCTGCGCGCGATCGGCCGTGCCCAGCAGCGGATGCGCGACGGCAGCTACGGCGAGTGCATCGACTGCGACGGCTCGGTCGGCTACGAGCGCTTGCTGGCGCGCCCGGCCGCCGAACGCTGCACGCATTGCCAGTCGATCTACGAGCGGCAATACGCCACGACGCCGCGCGCCTCCCTCTGACGCTGACGTCGTCGCCATCGCGGCGCTGCACGCGCGGCGCGGCCGGCGTACGATGATGAACGGGCGCCCGGCGACGTCAGCATGCGGCGCCGGGCGGGCAGACGCCGTCGCGCATGCGCGCGGCGTCATCCACGTGGAAGGGAGTCACGCCGATCATGCCGATCCACAATGCCGGATGCGCGGCCGTGTTCGCCGAGATTGCCGACATGCTCGAGATCCAGGGTGCCAATCCGTTCCGGGTGCGTGCCTACCGCAACGCAGCACGGACGATTGCCGACTACGGGCGCGATATCCCGACGATGATCGCGAACGGCGACGATCTCGGGAAGATCCCGTCGATCGGGCCCGATCTCGCGTCGAAGCTGCGCGAGATCGCCGCGACCGGTACCTGCGAACTACAGCAAACGCTGCGCCACGCGCTGCCGGGCGCGATCGTCGAGCTGCTCGACGTGCCGGGGCTCGGCGCGAAGCGTGTGAAGGCGCTCCATGACGCACTGCACGTCGATTCGCTCGAGCAGCTTCGCGCGGAAGCGAAGAACGGGCACGTGCGCGAGCTGCCGGGCTTCGGCCCGAAAACCGAAGCGCATCTGCTCGAAGCGATCGACGACCGGCTGAAGCGCGAACCCCAACGTTTCCTGCTGCCGGATGCGGCGCACTCGCTGCTGCCGCTGCTCGACCGCCTGCGCGCGATCGCGGGCGTCGGCAAGGTCGTGGCGGCCGGCAGTTTCCGCCGCCGGCGCGAGACGGTCGGCGATCTCGACATCCTCGTCACCGCACGTGATCCGGTGGCCGTCGCCGAAGCGTTCGTCGGCTATGGCGAGGTTGCGCGCGTGCTCGCGCACGGCAAGACGAAGTCGAGCGTCGTGCTCGCCAGCGGGTTGCAGGTCGACCTGCGCGTCGTCGATGCCGATGCGTTCGGCGCGGCGCTCGTCTACTTCACGGGATCGAAGGCGCACAACATCGCGTTGCGCAGGATCGCGCAGGCCGGCGGGCTGAAGATCAACGAATACGGCGTGTTTCGCGGCGACGAACGGATTGCCGGCGCGACCGAGGCGTCGGTCTATGCGGCGATCGGGTTGCACGACGTGCCGCCCGAGCTGCGCGAGGATCGCGGCGAGATCGACGCCGCGCGGGTGGGCGAGCTGCCGGCACTGGTCGAGCGCAAGCACATGCACGGCGATCTGCATGCGCATACCGACGCGTCGGCCGGCCGCGACAGCCTGCGTGCGATGGCCGATGCGGCACGCGCACGCGGGTTCGCGTACCTGGCCATCACCGACCGGGCACCGGATGCCGGCGGCAGCCGCAGCGACTTCGACTGGCTTGCCCGGCAGCTCGACGAGATCGATCGCCTCAACGCGTCGTTCGACGGTTTCGTGCTGCTCAAGGGCGTGGAGGCGAGCATTCGCGAGGATGGCAGCCTCGATGTGCCCGATGCGATGCTCGGCCGGCTCGATCTCGTGGTCGGTGCGGTACGCGACGGCTTCGCACTGTCGCGCGACGCGCAGACCGCGCGCATGCTGCGCGCGATGGACCATCCGCATTTCACGATTCTCGCGCACCCGACGGGCCGCGTGCTCGGCGAGCGCGATGCATGCGAACTCGACGTGCCGCGCGTGATCGTGCACGCCGCGGCGCGCGGCTGCTTCGTCGAACTCGATGCGCAGCCGCGGCGGCTCGACCTGCCGGACGTCTGGTGCCGCGAGGCCGCGAAGGCCGGCGTGCCGGTGGCGATCGGCTCGGATGCGTGCAGTGCGGACGAACTCGACAATCTGGCGTACGGCGTCGATCAGGCGCGACGTGGCTGGCTCACGCGGTCCGACGTGCTGAACACGCGCACGCTCGCGCAATTGAGGCCGCTGCTTGCACGCACGATGGGAGCGGGCGGCGCGTCGAAGCGCAGCGGCGGCGCGAAGGGCGCGTGAACGCAGCCGGCGGCGCGTGCCGTCGGCGGCTGGCCGGTCATGAATGCGGTCACGTCATACCAGTACGCCGGTCGCCGGCACATAGGGCAGACCGAGCGCCAGCGCGACGGCTTCGTACGTGATGTGTCCGTCGCACACGTTCAGGCCCGCGCGCAGATGCGGATCGTCGGTCATCGCCTGCTTCCAGCCCTTGTCGGCGAGCGCGAGCGCATGGGTGAGCGTCGCGTTGTTCAGCGCGAAGGTCGACGTACGCGCGACTGCGCCGGGCATGTTCGCGACGCAGTAGTGCACGACGCCGTCGACGACGAAGGTCGGGGCTGCGTGCGTCGTCGCATGCGAGGTCTCGAAGCATCCGCCCTGGTCGATCGCGACGTCGACGACGACTGCTCCCGTGCGCATCGTCGCGATCATGTCGCGCGTGACGAGCCGCGGCGCCGATGCGCCCGGCACGAGCACGGCGCCGATCACGACGTCGGCGTCGCGCACGGCTTCGTCGATCGTGTGTGCATTCGAGCAGACGGTCGCGATCCGGTTGGCGAAGACGAGGTCGAGCTGGCGCAGCCGGTTCACGTTGGTATCGAGCACGGTGACGCGCGCACCGAGGCCGACCGCCATCTGCAGGGCGCCGGTGCCCACCACGCCCGCGCCGAGCACGACGACATGCGCGGCCGGCACGCCGGGCACCCCGGCCATCAGCAGGCCGCGCCCGCCGCGCGGGCTTTCGAGGTGGGTCGCCGCGACCTGGATCGACATGCGCCCGGCCACCTCGCTCATCGGTGCGAGCAGCGGCAGGCCGCCGCCCGGGCCCGTCACGGTTTCGTACGCGATGCAGACGGCGCCCGACTTCACGAGTGCGGCCGCCTGGTCGGGATCGGGCGCGAGATGCAGGTACGTGTAGAGGATCTGCCCGCGCCGCAGCATCGCGCATTCCGCCGGCTGCGGCTCCTTGACCTTGATGATCATGTCGGCGCGCGCGAAGACTTCGTCGGCGCCGTCGCAGAGCGATGCGCCCGCGGCCGTGTAGTCGTTGTCGAGCAGGCCGATCGCCGTGCCCGCGCCGCGCTGCACCAATACGCGATGGCCGTGCCGCGTCAGTTCGCGCGCGCCGGCTGGCGTGAGGCCCACGCGATATTCGTGGTTCTTGATCTCTTTCGGCACACCGATCAGCATGAGTCGCCTCCATGGCCTTCGTTATCGTTGTCGTGCAGGTGCGCCATGCGGCGAACGATGCCCGTGCGGCCGATCGCGCAGGGGCGTATCGACCGCAGTACTGGAATAACAGGGTAGTAGTGCGCGAAGGGAAGTCAAGCGGCCGGGCTGCGCGTACCGGCGCGCGCACTGCATCGCAACATGCGCTGCTGCGGGTGACGGTGGCGGGTTGCGACCGGCGGTCGCAATGCACGTGTTGCCGGGTTTCGGTATCGTCACGTGTGTCGCGGACCGAGGCCGCGTGCCGGACCGCTGCCGGCAACACATCCAGATAACGAGACAACGACACGAGGACACTGACCGACATGACCGGAGCGTATTTCAGCGTGCCGACGCTTTGCGCAATCGCGCTCGTTCACGTCTACTGGGCGTTGGGCGGGCGGCGCGGCAAGGGGGCGGCCATTCCGGAGCAGGACGGCGAGCCGCTATTGCGGCCGACCGCCATCGGCACGCTCGCGGTCGCGGTGGCATTGCTGGGCGGCGCGTGCGTGGTTGCCGCGCGTGCCGGCTGGCTGGGGCCGAACACGTATCCCGGCACGATCTCGTTCGCGGTCGTTGCGTTCGCACTGATCTTCGCGGTGCGGGCCGTCGGCGATTTCCGTTACGTCGGCTTCTTCAAGCGGATTCGCGGGTCGCGTTTCGCACGCATGGACACGCTGTATTACTCGCCGCTTTGCGCGGCGCTGGCGCTGTCCATCGCGTCGATGTTCTGGCCGTGGTGAGCGCACGTCTCAGCGCGCGGGCCCGTCCATCTCTTTAAGGAATTCCGCCGGCACGGCGTCGGTCAGCCATACGCCGTTTTCCGCGACGAAGAACGTGTGGCCTTGCCGATGCATGCGCTGCGCATCGACCTCGAGTATCACGGGCACGCCGTAGCGCGTGCCGACGGCCAGTGCCGTCCCGATGTCCGGCGACAGATGCACGTGATGACGGGCGCCGGGTTTCAGCCCTTGCGCCCGAATCGAATCCAGGAAGCGCGTCGCAGTGCCGTGATACAGGCGCTCGGGCGGCTGCGCGGCCGGATAGCGGCGTTGCACGACGGGCGTCGAATGGCCTTGTACCGCACGGATGCGGCGGCCGTCGTCGGAGAGGGCGAAGCGCTGCTTGTCGTTCGTCGCGCAGACGGTTTCGAGCGTCGCACGATCGAGGCGGTGCCCGTGGCGAGCAGCGCCGGTAATCAGTTCGTCGATGTCGGCCCAGCCTTCCGGGTCGAGTTGCAGCCCGATCGACTGCGGCGCGTGGCGCAGCAGGTAGCTGAGCATTCGGCTGATGCCGGTCGCGTCGGTCGCCGGCAGTTCATTCTTCTTGTGTGGTTTCATGAGACGCGGAGGCTACCAGAGCACCGCGCAAAAGGGCACTCCCGGGTACCCCGCGTGGCTGGAAAGAGACAACCTTCGGCGCCGCTCGCCACACAACCATCCTCTACGTGACGCCCCGCATCAGTCGGGAATCACGCGATTCTTGTCGGTTCCGACTCCCGGATTTTTCAATTGTTGCGATTTTCGATGCATTGAATTGCATTGATACGACACTCAATGGAACCGGTTCCATTTATAATTCGCGGCACTTGTCGCCGGACCCGAAAGAGGGTCGTGCACGTCGCGCTTGCTGTCGGCAAACGCGGCGTCTAAGTTGAATGAGGGTCATGAGCGATGAAGGGCAGATGCAGGCAGATGCCGGTATTTGTCAGACGATAAGGCTCGCAAAGAAGCCGATCCGTGCAGCGCGACCTGAATTGGCGCGATGCGCGACTGCATGAAGGCGCTGTCGTGCTCGGCACGGGCGGCGCCTGCAGCGAGGTTGTTCGCAACAGACGAAAGAACAGGACGGCCAGCCGCATGCGGCATGGCTGCCATACCGGACATGCCGCATGCGGAGTGCGCGCGTCCGGGCCCCGAGCCCCAACGATCAACATCCGACCATGTCCACGCCACCTGACAAACCCAACTCGCGCCGCCGTTTCCTGCGCACGTCGGTCGCGCTCGTGCCGATCGCGTCGGTCGCCGGCTGCGACCTGCGTTCGTCGTCGCCTTCCGCGACGACTGGCAACGCGCCCGGTGCATCGGCCAACGCCGAACGCGCTCCGTACAAGCCGACCTTCTTCGATGCGAAGGAATGGGCGTTCGTCCAGGCCGCCGTCGACCGGCTGATTCCGGCCGACGCCGAAGGTCCCGGCGCGCTCGAATCGGGCGTGCCCGAATTCATCGACCGCCAGATGGAGACGCCGTATGCGCACGGCGCCACCTGGTATATGCAGGGCCCGTTCCAGCAAGGCGTGCCCGAGCTCGGCTACCAGCTGAAGCTGGTGCCGCGCGACATCTACCGGCTCGGCATCGCGGCGGTCAACCGTTATTGCGAGAAGACCCACGGCAAGGCGTTCGCGGATCTCGACGCGCCGACGCGCGACACCGTGCTCGGCGCGCTGGAGAAGGGCGGTGCGCAGATCGACGACGTGCCGCCCGGCGTGTTCTTCGGTCAGTTGCTGCAGAACACGCGCGAAGGGTACTTCTGCGATCCGGTGCATGGCGGCAATCACGACATGGCCGCGTGGAAGATGATCGGCTTTCCGGGCGCGCGCGCGGACTTCATGGATTTCGTCAACCAGAACGGCAAGTCGTATCCGTACGGCCCCGTCTCGATCAACGGGGAGCGCAGCTGATGGCCGCAGAGAAAAAGCCGCATGTCGATGCGGTGATCGTCGGCTTCGGCTGGACCGGCGCGATTCTCGCGAAGGAACTGACCGAAGCGGGCCTGAACGTCGTCGCGCTCGAGCGCGGCGAGTATCGCGACACCTATCCGGACGGCGCGTATCCGAACACGATCGACGAGCTGACCTACAACATCCGCAAGAAGCTGTTCCTCGACCTGTCGAAGACGACCGTGTCGATCCGTCATGGCCTGCAGGACACCGCGCTGCCGTACCGGCAGCTCGCCGCGTTCCTGCCGGGCGAAGGCGTCGGCGGCGCGGGGCTGCACTGGTCGGGCGTGCATTTCCGGATCACGCCGGAAGAGCTGCGCCTGCGCAGCCACTATGAAGAGCGCTACGGCAAGAAGTTCATCCCCGAAGGGATGACGATCCAGGACACGGGCGTGACCTACGAGGAGCTCGAGCCGCATTTCGATTTCGCCGAGAAGGTGTTCGGCACGTCGGGGCAGGCGTACAAGGTCGGCGGCAAGGTGGTTGGCGACGGCAACGTGTTCGAAGCGAACCGCAGCGACAACTTCCCGCTGCCCGCGCAGCTCAATACCTATTCGGCGCAGCGCTTCTCCGATGCGGCGAAGTCGCTCGGCCTGCATCCGTACCGGCTGCCGTCGGCGAACACGTCGGGCCCGTACACCAACCCGTACGGCGTGCAGATGGGCCCGTGCAACTTCTGCGGCTACTGCAGCGGTTACGCGTGCTACATGTACTCGAAGGCGTCGCCGAACCTGAACATCCTGCCTGCGCTGAAGCAGGCGCCGAACTTCGAGCTGCGCTCGAAGTGCCACGTGCTGCGCGTCGACCTCGACGATACGAAGAAGCGCGCGACGGGCGTGACCTACGTCGACCCGGCCGGGCGCGAAGTGCACCAGCCGGCCGATCTCGTGATCGTGGCCGCGTTCCAGTATCACAACGTGCATCTGCTGCTGCTGTCGGGCATCGGCAAGCCGTACGACCCGATCTCGGGCGAAGGCGTCGTGGGGCGCAATTTCGCGTACCAGAACCTGTCGACGATCAAGGCGTACTTCGACAAGGACACCTACACGAATCCGTTCATCGGCGCGGGCGGCAACGGCGTCGCGGTGGACGATTTCAACGCGGACAACTTCGACCACGGCCCGCTCGGCTTCGTCGGCGGCTCGCCGCTGTGGGTGAACCAGGCCGGCGTGAAACCGATCAGCGGCATCGCGACGCCGCCCGGTACGCCGCAGTGGGGCTCGGCGTGGAAGAAGGCGGTCAAGGACAACTACGCGCACACGATCTCGATGGACGCGCACGGCACCAACATGTCGTACCGCGACGTGTATCTCGACCTCGATCCGACCTATCGCGATTCGTACGGCCAGCCGCTGTTGCGGATGACCTTCGACTGGAAGGACAACGACATCAAGATGGCGCAGTACGTGACCGGGCAGATGAAGAAGATCGCGGAAGCAATGGGGCCGAAGGCGATCGGCGTGTCGACGCGCGAGTTCGGCAAGCACTTCGACTCGCGCCAGTACCAGACGACCCACCTCGTCGGCGGCGCGATCATGGGCACCGACCCGAAGACGAGCGTGCTGAACCGCTACCTGCAGTGCTGGGACGTGCACAACGTGTTCGTGATGGGCGCATCGGCGCTGCCGCAGGGCATCGGCTACAACCCGACCGGGATCATCGCGGCGCTGGCCTACTGGTCGGCACGTGCGATCCGCGAGCAATACCTGAAAAATCCCGCCCCGCTGGTGACCGTATGAAGAGGACGATGAACCACAACGTCGCGCGCCGGATGACGCGCGCGCTGGCGGCCGGTGCGGCCTGGGCCGCGTTCGGCTTCGCGGGCACGGCGGCATTGGCGCAGCCGGCAGCGCCCGCGGCGGCTTCCGGCCCGGCGGCCGCACCCGCGGCCCCATCCGCCGACGCGGCCCTGATCAAGCGCGGCGAATACCTCGCGCGGGCAGGCGACTGCATCGCATGTCACACCGCGAGCGGCGGCAAGCCGTTCGCGGGCGGGCTGAAATTCGACACGCCGATCGGCGGGATCTACTCGACGAACATCACGCCGGACCCGAAAACGGGCCTGGGCGGCTGGACCGTCGAGGACTTCACGCGCGCGGTGCGCGAAGGCGTGCGCAAGAACGGCGACACGATGTATCCGGCGATGCCGTTCCCGTCCTATGCGCGCCTGACCGACGACGACATGAAGGCGCTGTACGCGTACTTCATGCACGGCGTCGCGCCGGTCGAGCATGAGAACCGCGCGGTCGACATCGTGTGGCCGCTGTCGATGCGCTGGCCGCTCGGGATCTGGCGCAAGATGTTCGCGCCGACGCCGAAGCCGTTCGACGCGGCGCCGTACACCAATCCGGTGGTCGCGCGCGGTGCGTATCTCGTGCAGGGTCTCGGCCACTGCGGCGCATGCCATACGCCGCGTGCGCCGACCATGCAGGAGCGCGGGCTGACCGACGCGGACGGCCAGGACTTCCTGGCCGGCGGCGCGGCGATCGACGGCTGGGTGCCGACGAGCCTGCGCGGCGAGCCGCGCACGGGCCTCGGCACGTGGACGGAAACCGAGATCGTGCAGTTCCTGAAGACGGGCCGCACGCTGCGCACGGCCGCGTTCGGCGGGATGACGGACGTGGTCGGCCACAGCATGCAGCACATGACCGACGGTGACCTGACCGCGATCGCGCGCTACCTGAAGACGCTGCCGCCGCGCGTGCAGGGCGAACAGCCGCACGTGTACGACGCGGCCGCCGCGAAGGCGCTGCAGACTGGCGACGCGAGCAAGCCGGGCGCGGCCGTCTATCGCGACAACTGCATGGCCTGCCACCGCAGCGACGGCCACGGCTACACGCGCGTGTTCCCGGCGCTCGCCGGCAACCCGGTCGTGCAGGGCGACGATCCGACCTCGCTGATCCACGTGGTGCTGGAAGGCAGCGCGCTGCAGGGGACGCGCACCGCGCCGTCGACGTTCACGATGCCGCCGTTCGGCTGGCGCCTGTCGGACCAGGAAGTCGCGGACGTGTCCAACTTCGTGCGCACGAGCTGGGGCAACACGGGTGCTGCCGTGACGGCCGCGCAGGTCGCGAAGGTGCGCAAGAGCGTGCCGTCGACCCGGCCCGAAGCGCCGCCGGGCGCACGGTTCCCGCAAGCGTCGCGTTGACGGGGCGGCGGGGCGCCAGCCCCGCCTGTCCGATGGGCTTCAGGGCGCCGCCGCATCCGCGCGGCGCCTTTCTTTTCGCCGGGGTTGCACCCCGCAAAGGCGCGCCACCGCGTGAATTTTTCGCGGCGGCGCGCCATTTTTCCGCCTCATCCCTTATCCTTTCATTCTTGAACCTTACTAAATAGTTACAAGAACTTCGGGAGGGGGGATGCCTCATGACGTCAGCCTGATTGCGTTGCTCGCGGCCGGTTTCGGTCTCGCGATGGTCTTCGGTTATTTCGCGTCGCTGTTGAAAATGCCGCCGCTCGTCGGCTATCTGCTCGCCGGGATCGTGATCGGCCCCGGCACGCCCGGCTTCGTCGGCGACCTGTCGCTCGCGCAGCAGCTCGCCGAAGTCGGCGTGATGCTGCTGATGTTCGGCGTCGGCCTGCATTTCTCGCTCGGCGATCTGCTCGCGGTGCGCAAGATCGCACTGCCGGGCGCGATCGTCCAGATTACGGTGGCCACGCTGCTCGGCGGCGGGCTCGCGCTCACCTGGGGCTGGAGCATCGGCGCGGCGCTCGTGTTCGGGCTCGCGCTGTCGGTCGCGAGCACGGTGGTGCTGCTGCGTGCGCTCGAAGGGCGCGGGCTGGTCGAGACGGTCAACGGGCGCATCGCGGTCGGCTGGCTCGTCGTCGAGGATCTCGTGATGGTGCTCGTGCTGGTGCTGCTGCCGCCCGTCGCGGGGCTGCTCGGCGGTACGCCGCCCGGCGACGCGCATGCGGCCGGCGGCAGCGTGTGGGGCACGCTCGGCGTCACGATGCTGAAGGTCGCGGCGTTCATTGCGCTGATGCTGGTGGTCGGCAAGCGCGTGTTCCCGCGCATTCTGTGGCTCGTCGCGCGCACGGGTTCACGCGAATTGTTCACGCTTTGCATGATTGCCGCGGCGGTCGGCATCGCGTTCGGCGCGGCGAAGCTGTTCGACGTGTCGTTCGCGCTCGGCGCGTTCTTCGCCGGGATGATGATGCGCGAGTCGGAGTTCAGCCGGCGCGCGGCCGACGAGACGCTGCCGCTGCGCGACGCGTTCTCGGTGCTGTTCTTCATTTCGGTCGGGATGCTGTTCGACCCGAAGATCCTGCTCGCGGAGCCGCTGCACGTGATCGAGGTCGCGGCGATCGTGGTGATCGGCAAGACGCTCGCGGCGGTCGCGCTCGTGATCGCGTTCCGCTATCCGCTGAATACCGCGCTGACGGTCGGTGCGGGTCTCGCGCAGATCGGCGAATTCTCGTTCATCCTCGCCGGGCTCGGCCGCGCGCTCGGCCTGCTGTCGGCCGAGGGGCAGAGCCTGATTCTGGCCGTCGCGCTGATCTCGATCGCGATGAACACGCTGCTGTTCGCTATGATCGATCCGGCGCTCGCGTGGATTCGCAAGCATTCGGCGTTCGCGCGCAAGCTCGAGGCCCGCGACGATCCGCTCGCCGCGCTGCCGATGTCGACGCCGCAGACGCACCTGACCGGGCAGGTCGTGATCGTCGGCTACGGCAAGGTCGGCACGCGCATCGCGCACGCGCTGGACGAGCGCGGCATCGCGTATGTCGTCGTCGAGCAGAATCGCGAACTCGTCGAGAAGCTGCGTGAAGAAGGTGTTGCGGCCGTGTCGGGCGACGCGATCGAGCCGATCGTGCTCGTGCAGGCGCATATCGCGCGCGCCGGGATGCTGGTCGTCACGCTGCCCGATGTGTTCGACGTGCGGCAGATCGTCGAGATCTCGCGCACCTTGAATCCGGCGCTCGAGGTCGTGCTGTGCACGAACAGCGGCGACGAGGCCGCACTGCTGTCGAACGAGGGTATCGGCACCGTGTTCATGGGCGAGACCGAACTCGCGCGCGGAATGACCGAGCACGTGCTCGGCAGGATGACGAAGCCGGCTGCGGCCGCCGCGCATTGACGGCGCGCGGCATCGCGCCGCGTGCCGGGCGGGGCGCGGCGGCCCGGGCGGCCGCCGGCCCTGCGTGCTTCCGTTTCAGTAGAACGTCTCCAGCGTCAGTTCCTGCGCCATCACGCGATTGCCGGCCAGCAGGCCGCCATCGACGGGCAGCACCACACCGGTGATGATCCGTGCAGCCGGCGAGCACAGGAACAGCGCGGCCTGCGCGACGTCGTCGGGTGTCGCGAAATCGTCGAGCGGATACCACTTCCTCAACGCCTCGAACACCTGCGGGTTGCGCGCCACACGCGCTTCCCACGCGGGTGTCTTCACGGTGCCCGGCAGCACGATGTTCGCGCGCACGCCGTCGCGGCCGAATTCGATCGCGAGCGATTTCGTATAGCTGATCAGCCCGGCCTTCGCCGCGCTGTACGCCGGATGCCCGAGCGCATGCACGCCGTTGACCGAACCGATGATCGCGATCGCGCCGCGCCCGCGCGCCCGCATGCCGGGCAGCACGGCTTCGACGCTCACGTAGGTGGCCGTCAGGTTCGCGTCGAGATCCGTGCGCCAGGTGGCGGGCGTCGTGTCGCGCAGCGTGGTCGACGCCGCCGTGCCCGCGTTCGCGACGAGCACGTCGACCGGCGGCTGCGATTCGAGCAGCGAACGCAGCTGCTCGACGTCGGTCAGGTCGTCGACGAGCGGCGTCGCGTGCGCGTCGTCGAGCGTTTCGAGGAAGCGGTCGAGCGCCGCGCGGTCGCGATCGAGCGCGAGCACGCGGTCGCCCGCGGCGAGGAAGGTGCGGCACAGCGCCTGGCCAATGCCGCCGGCGGCGCCCGTCACGAGGGTGGTGCGTGTCATGTCGGCTCCTTGTACCGGCTCACAGGCCGAGCGCGGCGCGCGCCTGCTTTTCGTTGTCGCGCGTGATCAGCGTGCCGGACGTCAGCACGAGCGGCGGCGGCACTTGGTTCTTCGTGATCCAGTCGACCATGTTGATGCTCGTCTGGTAGCCGTGCTGGCGCGGATTCAGCAGGATCGAGCCGTAGAAGCCCGTCGGTTTCGGCTTCGCGAATTCGTTGAGCGCGACCTGGCTGCCGTTGATGCCGACCGCGACCATCGCGTCGGCGCCGATGCCGCGCCCCTCGGCGGCGCGCACCGCGCCGACCGTCGTGTCGTCGTTCGAGCCGAATGCGACCCAGCGCTTGAAATTCGCATGCTTGGTGAGCGCGATGTTCGCCGCGTTGAACGCGCCTTCGGTGTCGGCCGTCATTTCGGGCGCGTCGATCACGTTCGCGGCCGGGAAGCCGGCGGCCTTGAGCGCGTCCACCGCGCCGGTCGTGCGCTCTTTCGCGGTCGGCAACTGGTCGTATGCGATCCGGATGATGCCGACCTCGGCCGGATTCCAGCCGCGCCGCTTCGTCTCGTCCGCGATCGCCTGGCCGACCTGCTGGCCGATCTTGTACGCGGAGATGCCCATGTGCGGCACGCCCTGGAGCGCCGCGCCGCGGCCGTCGACGAGCTGGTCGTCGACCGACATCAGCTTGATCCCCGCGCGCTTCGCCTTCGCCGCGATGCCGGGACCGAGCTTCACGTCGGGGGCGCAGATGATCACGCCCTGCGCCTTTTGCGCGGCGAGGCTGTCGAGCGCGGTCGACACCTTTTCGCCGCTCGGCGTCGCAATCTTGATCAGCGTGAAGTGCCGTTCCTTCGCCGCCTGCTCGGCGAAGCGCCATTCGTCCTGGAACCACGGATCGTCCGGCTGTTTGACGAGGAAGCCGATTTTCACGTCGGCGGGGTCGGCGGCATGGGCGGGCGCCCCGACGACCAGTGCCGCGCTCGCGATGGCCAGTGCGAGCGTCTTCCAGTGGAATCGCATGCGTCTCTCTCCTTTGTTGTAGTCGCGCACGTGGGCAGGGCTGCCCGACGCGCGCAAAAAATTGTAGGAGGAGGCAGCGGAAACGCTCAAATGATGCGCGGCGTTCCTAGAAGGTGGGACGGTGCCCGATGGCGGGGAAGTGTGAGGCGGCGACGAGGTTGTCGGGGTGCGACACGCCGGGGCGGCGCGTCGCTCGGGCTGGGTCGATTACCCCGCCGCCGTGTTTGCCTGCACTGGTGTTCTCGACGGCGCGGCAGTCTTCAGCGATGCGGCGGTTTTCGGCCCAGCGGCTGTCCTGGCCGGCGTCGCCGCCGCTTTCGGTGCCGCCACCGTCTTCTGCGGCGCAACGGCTTTCGCCGGCGGGTTTTTCTCGGGCTCGACCGGTGCGTCGGGCGGCACGCCGAGCAACTGCAGCGAGCCGCTCGTGACCGACGCGAACACCGGGCCGGCCACCGTGCCGCCGTAATAGCCCTTGCCGCGCGGCTCGTCGATCATCACCGCGACGATCAGGCGCGGGTTGCTCATCGGCGCCATCCCGGCGAACAGCGCGCGGTACTTGCCCTTCGCATAGGTTGCGCCGACCTGCTTGCGCGCGGTACCGGTCTTGCCGCCGATCCGGTAGCCGTCGACGCGCGCGCGGCGCCCCGTGCCGCCTTCGCCGACCGCCATCTCGAGCATCGAACGGATCGCCGCGGCCGTCTGTGGCGACGTCACGCGGTGGCCGCGATGCGCGTCGATCGTTTGCTGGTCGGTGCCGTTCTTCAGCAGCGACACCGGGTGCAGCGTGCCGTCGCCCGCATAGGCCGTGTAGGTCTGCGCGATCTGCAGCAGCGACATCGACAGCCCGTAGCCGTATGCCATCGTCGCCTGCTCGATCGGCCGCCAGCGCTTGTAGCCGCGCAGCCGGCCCGACGCGACGCCCGGGAACGTGAGTTCCGGCGCGCGGCCGATCCCGTATTCCTGGTATTTGTTCCAGATCGTTTCGGCGGGCAGGTTCAGCGCGAGCTTCGCGAGCGCGACGTTGCTCGACTTCTGCAGCGCCTGCGACACCGTCAGAGACCCGTGATTCGACGTGTCGTGGATCACGGCCGGGCCGATCTTGTAGGTGCCCGGCGACGTGTTGATGATCGTGTTCGGCGTGACCTTGCGCTCGTCGATCGACAGCGCGACGACGAGCGGCTTGATCGTCGAGCCCGGCTCGAACGTGTCGATCACCGCGCGATTGCGCAACTGCTGGCCGGTGAGGCGCGCGCGGTCGTTCGGGTCGAAGGTCGGATAGTTCGCGAGCGCGAGGATCTCGCCGTTCTGCGCGTCGAGCACCACGACGCTGCCGGCCACGGCGTTGTTCTCGACCACGGCCGCCTTGAGCTGGCTGAACGCGAGCTGCTGGATGCGGCGGTCGATCGTCAGTTCGATCGTGGCGCCGTGCTGCGCCGGGACGAGCGGGCGCGTGTCCGACACGATGCGGCCGAGCCGGTCGCGGATCACCTCGCGCTGCCCGGACGTGCCCACCAGGCGCGCATTCGCGGCGAGTTCGACGCCTTCCTGGCCCTTGTCCTCGACGTTCGTGAAGCCCACCACGTGCGCGGCCGATTCGCCTTCCGGGTAGAAACGCTTCGAATCGGCGATCTGCGTGATGCCGTCGATCGCGAGCTTGTCCAGCTTGCCCGCGGTGTCCGCGTCGACCTGCCGCTTGAGCAGCACGAACGTCTTGTCGTTGCCGAGGCGCCGCTTGACCTCGGCGAGCGGCATGTCGAGCAGCTTCGAGATCTGCGGGTAGTCGGTGTCGGCGACCTGTTTCGGGTTCGCCCAGATTTCATAGGTCGACAGGCTGACGGCGAGCATCGCGCCGTTGCGGTCGACGATGCGCCCGCGCGTCGCGTCGAGCTCGATCGTGCGCTGGTAGCGTTTCTGACCCTGGCCGACGTAGAACTCCTTGTTCGCGACCTGCACCCAGAAGGCGCGGCCGATCAGCGCGGCGAACGCGAGGAACACGATGATCACGATCAGCTTCGAGCGCCACATCGGCAGGCGTGACGCGAGCATCGGATTCTTGGTCGCGGCCGCGTACGGATCGGCGGGGTGGGTCTTCTTTTTCACGCTCATGCAATGGCCGGGTCGGGCCGCCCGAGGGCGGTGAGTCAGTCTGAATAATGCAATTGTAATAAATGAGTAAACACCGTGTGGGGAAAGTATGTTCCGGCCCCGAGAAAAAGCCGGTATCGGCGCGCTGACACAGGCCGGAAAAGGCACGCGGGAAGCGGCATTACACGGAAGCAGCGGACGATTAAAGGCGGGCGATTCGGGACCTGTAAATCGGAGGGCTGGCGATTTCAGGTCCGGATCGATGCTGATCCTCGCCGGTGGGCGATCAATTGATCGGTTCGCGGTTATTTCTTTAAACCGGAAAATGAAAAGCGCCCCGAAACGGGGCGCCGTTAATGCTGAATATCGAAATAAATATCGCTGAAACCGGAATAAACCCGAAAACCGCAGACGAATTGCATCGATAATTTCTATCGGTCGACGGAAATGAATTCCCGGTATTCCGGCTCACTCGTGCAGCGGTCGACAGCCTGCAGTCGCCACGCGGCGGGGTGATTGCCGGCGAGCACCGCGGGGCCCTGTTCGCGCTGCGTCGCATCGAACGACAGTCCCTTCAACTGGCACACGGCATTCCCGCTGTCGGCCGCGCAGAGCGCCATTGCGCCCTCGACGTCGCGGACCTTGCCCCAGGTCGGGAGATCCATGCCTTGGTGTGCTTCGCGCGACCACAGCCCCTCGTCGGTATCGACCCACAGTACCGCGAAGGCGTTCCGGGTTGCCGATTCGCTGCCATTAATCCGAATGGTGAGGCGCATTGTGATCGTCTCCTATAAAAATGACGCGTTCGACCGTTTTGACTTGATCAGTCTAGATAGACTGGTGTGAAACGCAAGTGATAATCCGCAATAAATTCATATTGAGTCCATTTCGATTTCAGATGGAACGACGTCTGATGATGCATGGTTATTCCGGTAGCGTGCGCAAACCCGCGCGTACCGGCGATCGCGGTGCCGAGGGGGCAGGGCCGATCATCGAGACATGGGATGACATGGCCGCGAGGCGCGTCGATCTGTCGCGTGCGGCCGGCTGCGGAAACCGGGCCGATCCGAGGCGGTACCGCACCGCCGAAAAGCGGCCCGACCGGAGGTTGCGGCGTCTTGACGGCGCGCCCGGGACGACAGACTCCGACAATCCCGTACAAATCGGCACACTTTCACGAAACTTTCGGGACAGACTTGCCTGCGGTCGGGCCCCACACTGGGATCTTCCCGATCCAGTGCCGCGGACGCCCGTCCTCGGCGGCTGCCGCCGCCTCGTGCCAGAGACGCGATCGACGCGATCGCGGGCCGCACGCCCGATCGGGACTGCCGGGGCGCGCGTCAGGCCCCGGCCCGGCCGGTGAGCCGTGCGCAGCCCGCAACCGCGGGCGTCGCGCCGCCCGGCCGACTCTTCGAAGGAGACTATCGTGCTGATCTGGAAAACCGCGTTGTCGCTCAACTGGCGGACGAGCCTCGTGTCGCCGGCCAGCGCACCGGTCGCGGCGGCGAACGTCGGGCGGCTGGTGCTGACCGGCGCAACCGGCTTCATCGGCAGTACCGTACTGACGGCGCTCGTCAATGCGGGGCTGCTCGACCGCATCGTCTGTGTCGTGCGTGCGCAGGATCGCGGCCACGCCGTCGCGCGGCTGCGCGAAGCGGCGCTGCGCGCGGGGCTGGCGCCGTACTGGGCGTCGCGCCTGACCGATGCGAACGTGATCGTCGGTGCGCTCGGCGACGTGTGGCAGGGCGCCGACGCGCCGCGCCTCGCCGCCGCGACGCACGTGATTCATTGCGCAGGCCATGCGTCGCCGGCCGACGGCGCGCACCTGCGGGCCGACATCGCCGATGCAGTGCGCTTCGCTGAACGCTTCGCCCGGGCGCCGCGCCTGCAGCGCTTCGTGTACGTCGGCACGGCCTATGCGCATGCGGGCCGCGGCGGGATCGTGCAGGAAGAAGCCGCGGCCGATGCGGCGAACGACGTCGCGCGCGACGAAGAAGGCCTGCCGGGTGCGGTGCTCGCGGCGGACTACCTGCATGCGAAGGCCGAGACCGAGCAGCGCCTGCGGGCGCTCGGGCTGCCGCTCGTCGTGGTGCGGCCGTCGCATGTGGTCGGCCACACGGTGCTCGGTACGCGGCCCGCGCCGAATTCGTTCTGGATGTTCCGGCTCGCGCATGCCGCGCGCCGCTTCACCGCGCGGCCGATGACGCGCATCGACATCGTGTCGGTGGACGACGTGGCGCGTGCGACGATGCTGCTGGCCGTCAAGCCGACGCTCGCGCACGACCTGTATCACGTGTCGGCCGGCGACGAGGCGCCGCAGGTCGCGCAGATCGTGCGTGCGATGGACGAGGCGGCGGGCATGACGGGCGCGCCGCGCTATGCGGCGTGTGCGCCGGCCGAGTTGCCGCTCGTGGTGCGCGATGTGCTGGGGCGGACCGATCCGGCACTCGAACGCGTGATCGGCCGGGCACTGCAGCGCTGCGGGGAATTCGCGACGGTCGATCGCGTGTTCGACAACCGCCGCGTGCGCGACGAAATCGATTTCGAGCCGTTGCCGTTCATCGATTACGTCGAGGAATGCATGCGCACGTCGCGCGGCGTGGCCGTGACCGAGCTGATCCGCGGCACGGCGCACTGACCGCCCGCGCCGCACGGGCGCCCGTTCCCGCGGTTGGCGGGAACGGGCGCCGTTTTCACGTGTTGCCGCCGAGCTCGATGAGCCGGTCGAGCGCGCGATAGATGTCTTCGAGGCCGTCCTGGCCGAACCGTGATTCGAGCTGCCGGTACTGCTCGTCGATCCGCGGACCGATTTCCGTGACCAGTTTCCTGCTTTGCGGCGTCAGGCTGACCAACAGCCGGCGCTGATCTTCCTGCGCGCGCGTGCGCGTGATCAGGCCGTCGCGCTCCATCCGTTCCAGCACGCCCGTGAGGCTCGGGCTCAGGATGCAGCAGCGTCGCGCGATCTGTCCCGCTTCGAGCGCCTGCGCCGGTTCGCCGTCGAGCACGCGGATGATCCGCCATTGCTGTTCGGTCAGCGCGAATTCCTTGAGAATGGGGCGAAACAGACCCATCAGCGTTTCGCGGGCCTCGAGCAGCAGCATGGCCAGGTTGCGGTGGTCGAGCGTACGGTTCATCGGGGAGGGCAGAGGACGGGGACGCATCAATCTTAACAGCCGCGGGGAGTGAATTTCGCATATCAGGGTAATCGAGGTTGCCAGCGTTCGATTGTTTACTTAAGATATTAACTATTGACGATGCGCCGCGACGCGCGGCAGGGGAATGACGCATGGAGCTGTCTTGCACGACCGCCGCGGCGCCGCCGTTGCCGGTCGCCATCGGTACCGTCTACGGTGCGCTGCTCAACGAGCGCGCGGCGCTCGACGCGCTCGGCGACGCCGTGAACGCACCGCCTTACGGGCGCCCGCCGCAGGCGCCGATCCTGTACATCAAGCCCGCCAACACGCATGCGAGCGACGGCGCGGCCGTCGTCGTGCCGGCCGGCGTCGATGCGCTGGAGATCGGTGCGTCGGTGGCCGTCGTGTTCGCCCGCCGCGCGACGCGCGTGCCGGCCGCGCAGGCGCTCGACTACCTTCACGGCTTCACGCTCGCGAGCGACGTGTCGGTGCCACATCCCGATTACTACCGTCCGGCCGTGCGCTTCAAGTGCCGCGACGGTTTCTGCCCGCTGGGCCCGGTCATCGTGCCGGTGGCCGCGCTGGACGATATCGACGCGATCGGCCTGACCGTGCGGATCGATGGCGAGGTGGCCGTGTCCGCTTCGACGGCCACGCTGATTCGCCCGGTGCGCGAGCTGATCGCCGACGTGACGGCCTTCATGTCGTTCGACGCGGGCGACGTGCTGCTGCTCGGTGTTGCCGGCGGCGCCCCGCGCGCCCGCGCGGGCAGCACGATCGAGATCGCCGCGGCCGGCATCGGCACGTTGCGGCACACGCTGATTGCAGAGGAGGCACGATGAAGACGGCGCGCGTGATCTACAACGGCGCACTGCATGCGGCCGAACCGGCCGGCGACGGTGCGATCCGCCTCGATACGGGGCGAATCGTCGCGGAAGAGCGGGTCGAATGGCTGCCGCCCGTCGCGCCGCGCACGACGTTCGCGCTCGGCCTCAACTACGCCGACCACGCGAAGGAGCTCGCGTTCAAGGCGCCGAGCGAGCCGCTGATCTTCCTGAAGGGGCCGAACACGTTCATCGGCCACCGGTCGCGCACCGTGCGCCCGGCGGATGCCACCCACATGCATTACGAGTGCGAGCTGGCCGTCGTGATCGGCCGGCCCGCGCGCAACGTGAGCCGCGCGCAGGCGCTCGACTACGTGGCCGGTTACACGGTCGCGAACGACTACGCGATCCGCGACTATCTCGAGAACTACTACCGCCCGAACCTGCGCGTGAAGAACCGCGACACCTGCACGCCGCTCGGGCCGTGGTTCGTCAGCCGCGACGAGATCGGCGACGCGGGCGACCTGACGCTGCGCACGACGGTGAACGGCCAGGAGACGCAACGCGGCAGCACGCGCGACATGATCTTCGACGTGCCCGCGCTGATCGAGCACATCAGCGGCTTCATGACGCTCTCGCCGGGCGACCTGATCCTGACCGGCACGCCCGAGGGGCTGGCGGACACGAAGCCGGGCGACGAGGTCGTCACCGAGATCGAAGGGATTGGCCGGCTCGTGAACACGATCGTCGGCGAAGCAGACTACTATCGCGCCGGCTGAGCCCGTCGCCCAAGGAGAGAGCATGACCATCAAGCACTGGATCGACGGCCGGGAAGTCGAGAGCCGCGAGACGTTCACGACGCTGAATCCCGCGACGGGCGAAGTCATCACCGACGTCGCATCGGGCGGCGAGGCCGAAGTCGATGCGGCCGTGCGCGCGGCGAAGGAAGCGTTCCCGAAATGGGCGAACACGCCCGCCAAGGAGCGCGCGAAGCTGATGCGCAAGCTCGGCGAACTGATCGAGAAGAACGTGCCGATGCTCGCGGCGCTGGAGACGCAGGACACCGGACTGCCGATCGCGCAGACGAGCAAGCAGCTGATTCCGCGCGCGTCCGAGAACTTCAACTTCTTCGCGGAAGTGTGCGTGCAGATGAACGGCCGCACCTATCCGGTCGACGACCAGATGCTGAACTACACGCTGTACCAGCCGGTCGGCGTGTGCGCGCTGGTGTCGCCGTGGAACGTGCCGTTCATGACCGCGACGTGGAAGACGGCGCCGTGCCTCGCGCTCGGCAACACGGCCGTGCTGAAGATGTCGGAACTGTCGCCGCTGACGGCGGACCAGCTCGGCCGCCTCGCGCTCGAAGCCGGTATCCCGCCGGGCGTGCTCAACGTCGTGCAGGGTTATGGCGCGACGGCCGGCGATGCACTCGTGCGCCATCCGGACGTGCGCGCGGTGTCGTTCACCGGCGGCACCGTCACCGGAAAGCGGATCATGGAGCGTGCCGGTCTCAAGAAGTATTCGATGGAGCTTGGCGGCAAGTCGCCGGTGCTGATTTTCGACGATGCCGATTTCGACCGCGCGCTCGATGCATCGCTGTTCACGATCTTCTCGATCAATGGCGAACGCTGCACGGCCGGCTCGCGGATCTTCGTGCAGCGCACGATCTACGACCGCTTCGTGCAGGAATTCGCGCGCCGCGCGAACAACCTGGTGGTCGGCGATCCGTCCGATCCGGCCACGAACCTCGGCGCGATGATCACGCGCCAGCACTGGGAGAAGGTCACGGGCTACATCCGCATCGGCGAGCAGGAGGGTGCGCGCGTGGTCGCGGGTGGCGCGGACAAGCCGGCGGGCCTGCCCGACCATCTGCGCAACGGCAACTTCGTGCGGCCGACCGTGCTGGCCGACGTCGACAACCGGATGCGCGTCGCGCAGGAAGAGATCTTCGGGCCGGTCGCGTGCCTGATCCCGTTCGAGGACGAGGAAGAAGGGCTGCGGCTCGCGAACGATACGTCGTACGGCCTGGCTTCGTACATCTGGACGCAGGATGTCGGCAAGGTGCATCGCCTCGCGCGCGGCATCGAGGCCGGGATGGTGTTCGTGAACAGCCAGAACGTGCGCGACCTGCGCCAGCCGTTCGGCGGCGTGAAGGAATCGGGGACCGGGCGCGAGGGCGGCGAGTACAGTTTCGAGGTGTTCGCGGAGATCAAGAACGTGTGCATCTCGATGGGTTCGCACCACATTCCGCGCTGGGGCGTGTAACGGGCGCGGGTCGTCTGGCTGTACGAAAGAACCATACGGAGACTTGAACGATGGGCAAGCTGTCCCTCGCCGCGAAGATCACGCATGTGCCGTCGATGTACCTGTCGGAAATGCCCGGCAGGCACCACGGCTGCCGCGAAGCAGCGATCCGCGGCCACCAACTGATCGGCGAACGCTGCCGCGCGCTCGGCGTCGACACGATCGTCGTGTCGGACGTGCACTGGCTCGTCAACGCCGGCTATCACGTGAACTGCAATGCGCAGTTCTCGGGCACATACACGAGCAACGAGCTGCCGCATTTCATCCGCGACATGCAGTACGCCTATCCGGGCAACCCGGCGCTCGGCCGGCTGATCGCCGAGACGGCCACCGAGCGCGGGATCGCGACGCGCGCGCACGAGATCGACAGCCTCGAACTCGAATACGGCACGCTCGTGCCGATGCGCTACATGAACGCCGACCAGCACTTCAAGGTCGTGTCGATCGCCGGCTGGTGCATGTGGCATCAGCTCGACGAAAGCCGGCGCTTCGGCGAGGCGCTGCTCGAAGCGATCGAGAAAAGCGATTCGAACGTCGCGTTCCTCGCGAGCGGGTCGCTGTCGCACCGCTTCAACGACAACGGCAGCCCCGAGGAATCGATCCACGAGATCAGCCGCGAATTCTTCCGGCAGGTCGACCTGCGCGTGGTCGAGCTGTGGAAGCAGGGCGATTTCAAGACCTTCTGCGCGATGCTGCCCGAGTACAACACGCATTGCCACGGCGAAGGCGGGATGCACGACACGGCGATGCTGCTCGGCTTGCTCGGCTGGGATCGCTACGACAAGCCTGTCGAGATCGTCACCGACTATTTCGCGAGTTCGGGCACCGGGCAGATCAATGCGATCTTTCCGTTGTCCTGAGCGCTGCGCCACGCATTCGACAGGAGGCTAGCCATGCCACACATCGTCGTCGAATACACCGCGAACATCCGCGACGACGCGCGCATTCCCGCGCTGCTGCGCACGATCAACGCCACGCTGATCGCGCAGGGCGGCGTGTTCCCGACGGGCGGCATCCGCTCACGCGCGATCGAACTGCAGGACTACTGCGTGGCCGACGGCACGGAGGACGACGCGTTCGTCCACGTGACGCTCAAGATCGGCTCGGGCCGTACCGACGAGCAGAAAAAGGCTGCATGCGACGCACTGTTCGACGCGATCAAGGCGCATTTCGCGGCGTTGTACGCGAAACGCTACCTGGCGCTGTCGATGGAACTGACCGAGTTCAGCGAAAGCGGCTCGTACAAGCACAACAACATCCATGCCCGCTACAAGCGGGCAGGCTGAACCCCATTCCCGATCCGACCATGCTCGAACCCGCCATCATCGACCAGCTCGCGCAGCGTCTGCACGACGCCGAGCGCGAGCGCAAGCAGATCCGCCAGATCTCGCTCGACCATCCCGACATCACGATCGACGACGCGTACGCGATCCAGCGCACGTGGGTCGCCCTCAAGCTCGCGGAAGGCCGCACGCTGAAGGGCCACAAGATCGGCCTGACGTCGAAGGCGATGCAGAACACGTCGCAGATCGACGAGCCCGACTACGGCGCGCTGCTCGACGACATGTTCTTCGCCGACGGCGGCACGATTCCCACCGGCCGCTTCATCGTGCCGCGCGTCGAGGTCGAGCTCGCGTTCGTGCTCGGCAAGCGGCTGAGCGGCCCGGACTGCACGATCTTCGACGTGTACGACGCGGTCGACTACGTGGTGCCGGCGCTCGAGATCATCGACGCGCGCAGCCAGTCGATCGACCCCGACACAAAGCGGCCGCGCAAGGTGTTCGACACGATCGCCGACAACGCGGCGAACGCGGGCGTCGTGATCGGCGGGCGGCCGGTGAAGCCGCAGGATGTCGACCTGCGCTGGGTCGCGGCGATCATGTCGCGTAATGGCGTGGTCGAGGAAACGGGCGTCGCGGCCGGCGTGCTGAACCATCCGGCCAACGGGGTTGCGTGGCTCGCGAACCGGCTGGCTCGCTTCGACGTCGCGCTGGAGCCGGGGCATATCGTGCTCGGCGGCTCGTTCACGCGGCCGTGCGCGGCGCGGCCGGGCGACACGTTCAGCGTCGACTATGGCCCGCTCGGGACGATCCAGTGCTACTTCGAATGAGGTGAGCGAACGATGCAGATGCCTTCGAATGTCTTCAAGGCCGCGCTCGCGCGCGGCGATGCGCAGATCGGGCTGTGGCTCGGGCTCGCGAATCCGTACAGCGCTGAAGTGGTCGCGAGCGCCGGTTTCGACTGGCTGCTGATCGACGGCGAGCATGCGCCGAATACGGTGCCGACGATCCTCGCGCAACTGCAGGCGATCGCGCCGTATCCGTCGCATCCGGTCGTGCGCGTGCCGTGGAACGATCCGGTGATCGTCAAGCAGGTGCTCGACCTCGGGGCGCAGACGCTGCTCGTGCCGATGGTGCAGAGTGCCGACGAGGCGCGCGCGGCGGTGGCGGCGACGCGTTATCCGCCGCATGGGATTCGTGGCGTGGGCAGCGCGCTGGCGCGTGCGTCGCGGTGGAATCGCGTCGGTGATTACTTGCATCGCGCGAACGACGAGATGGCCGTGCTCGTGCAGGTCGAGACGCGGGCGGGGCTTGATGCGATCGACGCGATCGCGCGCGTCGAAGGTGTGGACGGCGTGTTCATCGGGCCAGCGGATCTCGCGGCTGATCTCGGGCATCTCGGCAATCCGGGGCACCCGGACGTGCAGGCGGCGATCGACGGCGCGATCCGGGCGATCAAGGCGGCCGGCAAGGCGCCGGGCATCCTGAGCGCGGATGAGGCAGCCGCGCGGCGCTATCTGGAGGCGGGGGCGTCGTTCGTTGCGGTCGGTGTCGATACGACGCTGCTGGCGAGGAGTGCGGAGCGGTTGGCTGCGTTGTTCAAGGGGAAGGGTGGCGAAGCCGTGAAGAAGGGGGATGGGACGTATTGAGCCAATGGCGGGAGCTGGCGTTTTCCGTCTACCGGGCGCCAGCCTTCCGCACGGCGGATTCACATTTGCAAGTCGCCACGCTTATTCCTCTCCACGGCGCCCTGTTTCCATATACCTCCCCGGCGTCGTCCCCAACGCGCGCCGGAACATGTCGATGAACGCGCTCACGTTTTCGTACCCGAGATCGAGCGCGATCGTGGTCACGGGCACGCCGTCGGCAATGCGCTCCAGCGCCCGCAACAGCCTGGCCTGCTGACGCCACTGCGCGAACGTCAACCCGGTCTCCGCGACGAAGCGGCGGCTCATCGTCCGCGCGCTGATGCCGGCCCATTCGGCCCATTCCTCCAGCCGCCGGTTGTCCGCGAGATCCGCGGCAAGCGCATCGGTGATCTTCATCAACCGCGGATCTTGCGGCCGCACCAGCCCCAGCGCCTCGACTTCCGACGACGCGATTTCATCGAGGATCACGTCGG
Source organism: Burkholderia sp. Ap-955 (assembly GCF_011753045.1). Classification (NCBI taxonomy): domain Bacteria; kingdom Pseudomonadati; phylum Pseudomonadota; class Betaproteobacteria; order Burkholderiales; family Burkholderiaceae; genus Burkholderia; species Burkholderia sp. Ap-955. The sequence goes on along the minus strand of NZ_VWWH01000010.1, from coordinate 10,244 downwards.
CAATCCGCGTCCGAGCGGCATCCAGCGCCGAACCCTCCCAACTCGCGGCGCGCTGCACGGCTTCGCGCAGCAGCGGCGTCGTGCGGATCGCACGCGGCGTATCCGGCAGGGCCGCACAGCGTGCTTCCGCGACGAACGCCGACCAGCCGGAAATGGGCCCGAACGAGCGCAGCGAATGCCGGCAATGCGGCGGAATCCAGATCGCATGGATCGCCGGCACGACCCAATCCTGATCGTCGAGACCGATCGTCAGCAGCCCGCTCAGCGCGCCGACGAGCTGGCCGCGCCCGTGCGAGTGAGGTGGCGTCACGCGCGGGTCGCGTTGCGACAGGACGGCCGCGACGACGAACGGGCCGTCGTCGGACGTGACGAATCGGGCGGGCAGGAGTGGATCGGACATGGCCGGATATCGGTATCGAATGGCCGTTATACCGGAGATCGGCCGAAATCGCACGCCTACACTGCGTCCATCGATGACAACCGGAGTACGACACGATGCGAGCCGAACAGATGCTTCCCGACCATGCCGACCGGATCGAGGCCGACGGAACGACGATCCGCAAGGGCACCGTCGGCGCGTTCCTGGTCAACGCGCGGGTGCTGACCGACCCGAACGCCGCGCCTGCCGACCGGGCGCGCGCGGAAGCCGACACGATCGATGCATTACCCGCGTTGCGCGCGCTTGGGCTGTTCGACGTGCTGGACGTACGCGATCCCGCGCTGCGCACGTGGCTCGACGCGCAATGACATGCATTGTCGATCGGGATCCCCGATTCAAGGAGCAACCATGAAAGCAGCAGTCGTGACGGGCGCCGGCGAGCGTCCCGTCCATATGGAATTCGAAGCGCCGCGCGCGATGCCGGGCCATCGCCTGATCGACGTGACGGCGTCCGCACTGAGCCGGATCGCGCAGGGGCGTGCGTCAGGCACGCATTACTCATCGGACGGGCGTTATCCGTTCGTCGTCGGCGTCGACGGCGTCGGCCGCCTCGACGACGGGCAGCGCGTCTATTTCTTCGGCGCACCCGCACCGTTCGGCGCGATGGCCGAGCGCACGATCGTGCCCGATACGCGGTGCGTGCCGCTGCCCGATGCGCTCGACGACGTCACGGCCGCGGCGATCGCGATTCCCGGGATGTCGTCGTGGGCCGCGTTGACCGAACGTGCGCGGCTCGTCGCGGGCGAGACGGTGCTCGTCAACGGCGCGACGGGTACGTCGGGGCGGCTGGCGGTGCGGATCGCGAAGCATCTCGGCGCTGCGAAGGTGATCGCGACGGGCCGCAACGCGGCGGCGTTGCAAGCATTGCTGCACGCGGGCGCGGATGCCGTCGTGTCGTTGCAGCAGGACGACGCGCAACTGGCACGCGCGCTCGAACCGCATTTCCGCGCCGGTGTGGATGTCGTGCTCGACTATCTGTGGGGGCGCAGCGCGCAGACGCTACTGGTTGCCGCCGCGAAGGCGACCCCCGATGGCCGGCGGCTGCGTTTCGTGCAGATCGGCTCGATCGGCGGCGCGGACGTGCTGTTGCCGGGCGCGGTGTTGCGGGCGACGGCCATCGAGCTGATGGGCAGCGGCCTCGGCAGTGTGTCGCTGCCACGCCTGCTGGCCTCGGTGGGCGGCGTATTCGACGCGGCAGGGCCGGCGCGCCTGGATATCGAGACGCGCATGGTGCCGCTGTCGGCGGTCAGCGAACACTGGGGCGATGTGAACAGTCTCGTGCGCCCGGTGTTCACGATGCGCGAAGGTGGATGACGAACAGGCAGCGCACCGCCTGTCCGCACGCACGGCTGGGGCCGTTTGCGCACACGATCTCGTCAGGATACCGACGGGTCCTACGAATCGGTTCGTGCAACGACCAAGGGTAGGGTGGCCCGTCGCGAACGGGCGAACGGGCGGGCGGCGGCGCACAACGCGCCCGCCGCCACCCGCCGCATCAGACTCAGAACCGCTGCTGAATCCCGGCCGTCACCCCGACCTGCGTGGTGCCGTATCCATTGAAATCGCGCGATACACCGACCTTCTGCCCATGCTTCCCGATCGCAAACGCACCCGCCGCGTACAGCACCGTGCGCTTCGACAGCGCGTAATTCGCACGCATCGACACGAGCGTCGGATCGGCATCCGTGCCGCCCTTGATGTTCTGGTGATACACGGCGCCGATCAACGAGAATGTCGGCGTGAACTGATACGAACCGCCGACCCAGTACATGTCGCTCAACTGGTTCGCGGCGCTCGTGCGATACGTGCGCTTGTAGTTGCGGTAGCCGGCCATCGTCTTCAGGTTACCGAAGTCGTAGCTCAGGCCCGCATGAATCCCCTGGATGTAGTTGACCGGATCGGCCGGCGTCACGCTGTCGGACGCACCGTTCTGCCGGTCGAATGCGACCACCGCAGCGAACGGGCCGCCCTCGTAACCGATCGCCGCGTCGTACTTCGAGCTGGTTTTCACGCTGCCCGGCACGTTGCCGAAGCCGTACATCGCGCCGAACTTGAAGCCGCTGAATTCGCCGTCGTAGCGCACCGCATTCGACGAGCGTGTGAACATGCCGTCCTTGCGGCCGCCGGTCGCCATCGACGACGTCGCCCACGAGTAGTTCTGCGCATACCCCATCGGGTCGAACGGCAGCATGTAGTCGTAGGTGACGGTGAAGGTGCGGCCGAGTGAGATCTCGCCCCACTTGCCCTTCAGGCCGACGGTCGCGCGGCGCCCGAAGATCGAATCGGGGCCGTCGTCGGACGCGCCGTTCGCGAGGTCGATCCCGCTTTCGAGGCGGAACACGGCCTTCAGCCCGCCGCCGAGATCCTCGACGCCGCGCAAGCCCCAGCGCGACGTGTTCTTGTTGCCGGACTTGAGCTTGTACGAATTGCCACCTTGCGGCGCCGCGTGGTTGGCGAACTCGATGCCGGCATCCATGATCCCGTACATCGTGACCGACGACTGCGCGTGCGCGGCACTTGCCGCGAGGCCGGCGACGGCGGCCGAGCCGGTCAGGACTGCGGCGCGAAGGGAGCGTTCTGCGCGTGACTTCATTGACGGTGTCTCCTTGGTTCTTGTGAGTGGGTGAAACGGGGTAAAGCGAATGCGGCGCGCAGCACGCCGCGGCGAACGCCAGAAGACGTCCGCCGGACAGGCCTGTCGTGACACGACGGAAAGCGCGCAGTGGGGGGCGGAGCGCGCCGCGTGGGTCAGCCCGCTTTCGCGAACGCCCAGCAGTCGTTGGTCGGGAATTCGATCCAGTGCTTGCCCGCTGCGCGCGGCACGTGACCGAATGCGCGCAGGCGCATCTCGCCGCAATGGAACAGGTATTCCCAGCGGTCGCCGAGATACATCGACGTGACGAGATCGGCCTGCAGCCGGTTCGCGCCCGGGCCGTCGGCGACCTGCACGCGCTCGAGGCGGATCACGGCCTGCGCGTCCTGGCCCGGCGCGAACGTGTCGCGGGCGAGCGCCTGCAGTTCCCAGCCGTCGCCGGCGAGCGTCACGCGTTCGCCGTCAATGGCCGCGACGCGCGCATCGATCCGGTTGTTGCTGCCCATGAACTCGGCCGTATACAGCGAGCGCGGCGCGCCGTACAGCTCGGCCGGCGTGCCTTCCTGCTCGATGCGGCCGTTGCGCAGCAGCAGGATGCGGTCGGACATCGCCATCGCTTCGGTCTGGTCGTGCGTCACGCACAGGGCCGACAGCCCGAGCGACACGATCAGTTCGCGCAGCCACGCGCGTGCTTCCTCGCGCAGCTTGGCGTCGAGGTTCGACAGCGGTTCGTCGAGCAGGATCACCGGCGGGTTGTAGACGAGCGCGCGCGCAATCGCGACGCGCTGCTGCTGGCCGCCCGACAGCTGATGCGGGAAGCGTTCCGCGAGATGGCCGAGGCCGAGCTGGTCGAGTGCGGTCTGCACGCGGCGCTTCTGTTCGGCCGGTGCGACGCGGCGCAGCTTCAGCCCGTAGCCGACGTTGTCGGCGACGGTACGGTGCGGCCACAGCGCGTACGACTGGAACACGAGGCCGAGCGAGCGCTGCTCGACGGGCAGGTCAACGCGCTGCGCGCCGTCGAAGAACACGCGGTCGTCGAGCTGGATGCGGCCGTCCGACGGCTGTTCGAGGCCGGCTACCGCGCGCAGCAGCGTGGTCTTGCCGCTGCCCGATGCGCCGAGCAGGCACACGACTTCGCCGGCCTTCAGTTCGAACGACACGCCCTTGAGGATCGGATTGGTGCCGTAGCTGAGGTGCAGGTCGTCGACGATGAGCTTATCCATGAAGTTTCACTCCGAAACGCAGGGCCACGCCGAGACCGGCGCCGACCATCGCAATGTTGATGACAGAAAGCGCGGCGACCTGGTCGACGGCACCGGTCGCCCACAGCGACACGAGCAGCGCGCCGATCACTTCAGTGCCGGGCGACAGCAGGTAGACGGCCGTCGAGTATTCGCGCTCGAAGATCATGAAGATCAGGAGCCACGCGGCGAGCAGGCCGAAACGCACGAGCGGCAGCGTCACATCGAGCGACACGCGGCTGCGCGTCGCGCCGACGCTGCGGCCGGCTTCCTCGAGCTCGGGGCCGACCTGCAGCAGCGCGCTCTGGATGAGCCGCATCCCGTACGCGAGCCACACGACCGTGTACGCGATCCAGATGCTCCACATCGAGTTCTTCAGCTCGCGCAGACCCGGGACGAACAGGAAGATCCACAGGAACGCGAGACCGGCGAGCAAGCCGGGCACCGCGCGCGGCAGCAGCACGAGGTAGTCGAGCAGCTTGGTGGCCCAGTCGGGGCGGCGGTGGCCGGCGAACGCGACGAGCGAGTAGAGGCCGATCGCCAGCGCGCCGCCGATCACGCCGATGCCGAGCGTATTGATGATCGCGCGCACCAGGTTGTCCTGCTCGAACAGTTCGATGAAGTTCGACAGCGTCAGCACCTCGGCGAGCGCGACGCCTTCGCCCCAGTTGGTCACGAACGCGCGCAGCACGATGCCCGAGATCGGCACGATCACCGTCAGCATCAGCCACAGCGCGACGATCGCGAGCGCGACCCAGCGCCATACGCCAAGCGGCAGCACCGTCGCGCGGCCGGCCTTGCCCTTCACGGTGACGAAGCGGTTGGCGGTCTTCAGCAGGCGGCGCTGCAGCAGCACGAGCGGGAACGTGATCGCGACGATGCACACCGCGACCGCGGCCATCAGGTGATACGACGGCACGCCGAGCTTGTTGGTCAGCTTGTACAGGTAGGTCGCGAGCACGAGGTGGCCTTCCGGGTCGCCGAGTACGAGCGGCAGCCCGAACACCTCGAAGCCGAGGAAGAACACGAGCACGCCGGCGAACAGCAGCGCGGGCATCGTCATCGGCAGGCTGACGTCGAGCGCGACGCGGAACGGGCGGGCGCCCGTCACGCGGGCGGCTTCCTCGACGTCCGAACCGAGGTTGCGCAGCGCGGCCGACGAGTACAGGTACACGTGCGGCACGTGCGTGAGGCCGACGATCACCGTGATCGCGAAGATCGAGTACACGTTCCAGGGCACGCTTTGCACCCCGAACAGTGCCTTGAACCACACCGAGTAGAAGCCGACCGGGCCGGCCGCGACCACGTAGCCGAACGCGAGCACCATCGGTGACACGAACACGGGCGTGAGCAGCAGCGGTTCGAGCCAGCGGCGGCCGGGCAGGTCGGTGCGCACCATCAGGAACGCGAGGATGCCGCCGAGCGGGATCGAGATGAACAGCATCCCGCCGGCGATGATGAACGAGTTCTTCACGGCCGACCAGAAATCGGGATCGCTGAAGACGAAACGGAAGCCCTCGATGCCGAGCGTCTTGTTCGCATCGAAAAACGGCGCGGACAGCAGGCTCTGGAACAGGATGAAGCCGAGCGGCAGCGCGACCGCGATGGTCAGTACCGCGACGACGATCCAGCGCAGCATGCCGGCGAGCGGCTGCAGGCTGCTGACCGGTAGCGCGGAAATCGCGTCGCGCGGGCCGGTGGCGGGCGGAACGGCCGGTGCCGTGCCGCGTGTGCTGGTTGAAAGCATGAGTTCGCCCCTGCGGCCATCCGGATGGCCGCCTCTAGGAAGTCGGTATGGGGAAGGGGCCGCCCGCGCGACGTGGCGGGCGGCCGTTGGCCGGCCGAAGCCGATCAGCGGATCAGCTTTTGATCGCCTGCTGCCATTGCTTCAGGAACGCGAGCCGCTTCGACTGGTCCAGATAGACGAGCAGGCCGGTGCCGATCTGGATCGGCTTCAGCGAATCGCCGAGTTCCTTCGTGAGGCTCGCGGCCGACGTCTCGCCGGTCACGTCCGTACGGATCGCGTACAGGTTCGCCTGGTTTGCGATCATGGTCTGGCCGCGTTTCGACAGCAGGTAGTCCACCCACAGCTTGGCGGCGTTCGGGTTTTTCGCCTTCTTCGAGATCGTCGCGAGGCGGCTCACGATCTGTGTGTAGTCCTTCGGAAACACGTAGCCGATGGACTTGTCCTTCTTCGCCTTCGCGTACGCATACGAACCGATGATGTTGTAGCCGATCAGGTTCTCGCCCGACGAGATGCGCTCCATCATCGCGCCGGTGCTCGACTGCAGCTTCGGGCCGGTCGCGCCGATCGCCTTCACGAGTTCCCATGTGACCTTCTCGTTCAGGTGCGCGTCCTGCGTCAGCGCGTTGAAGCCGACGCCGGATTTCTCGACGTCGTACGTCGTGAGCTTGCCCTTGAACTTGTCCGGTTGCGACGCGAGCAGCTTGATCAGCTCGGCGCGCGTCTTGGGCACTTCGTTCTCGGGGATCAGGCGCTTGTTGTAGACGATCGCCAGCGGCTCGAACGTCGTGCCGTACGCCTGCTTCTGGTACTGCGCCCATTGCGGCACGTTCGCGCTCTCGGGCGAATCGTACGACGCCATCAGGCCGTCATTGACGAGCTTGACCTGCAGGTCCATCGCCGAGCTCCACAGCACGTCGGCGCTGGTGCTGCTCGCCGCGTTCTCGCTGATGTAGCGGTTGTACAGCTCGGTGCTGTTCATGTCGTTGTACTCGACCTTCACGCCGTACAGGCTTTCGAAGTCCTTGATCAGCGGGCGCACGAGGCCCGTGTCGGTCGTCGAGTAGACGATCAGCTTGCCTTCCTTCTTCGCGGCGTCGATCACGCCCTGGTAGTTCCCCGGGTAGCCGGCCGGAACCTGCGCGGCGGCGCTGCCGGCGGCAGTGCCCAGAACGACCGCCAGCGCGGCGGCGAGGTGCTTCGGTGCAAACGGCATGTCTTCCTCCAGTTACGTCCAGTGTTGTTCGAGTGGAGCGGATGTTAATTGCGGCGCACTTTCAGCCCGCTTTCATTTCTGTTCACAATCGCGTCGTTCGTATCATGGATTTCCCGAGGTCGAAGCGGCGGCGGCCGCGCGTTTTGCAGCGTGCGGCGTGGTCGGACAAGGGAGCGCGGCGGGTTGCCGCGGGGTGCGGCAACGATGACAGGAGCGGTTATGCGGGGTGCGCGAGCAGCTTGCCGAGCAGCCGGCCGCCATGCCGCGCTTGCGCGGCCGTCAACGCGGCGTACCCGACGACGACGCCCGCTTCGCACCGGGCGCTTCGGCAGAATTCGCGGATCGGCTGTAATTCGATGCCGTCCGCCCGGGCTTGTGCGACATACGTCGCGTCGTCCATCCCGGGCGGCAGCCACAGCACGAAATGAAAGCCCGCGTGCTCGCCGGACACCGCGTACCGCCCGCCCGCGTGTTTCGCCAGCTGGTCGAGCACGAGGTCGCGCCGCTGGCGGTACGTGTGACGCGCGGCACGCAGGTGCTTCGCAAAATCACCGTGGCCGATGAAGCGGGCCAGCGCCAGCTGCGGCGCCACGCCGACCGAGCGCGCGGTCGCATGCCACACGGCCGACAGCGCCGGCCGCAGTTCCGCCGGCACGACCATGAAGCCGATGCGCAGCCCCGAGAACAGCGTCTTGTTGAACGAGCCGCAGTAGATCACGCGATCGCACGCGTCGAGCGATTTCAGCGCGGGCAGCGGGGCGGTCTGGTAGCTGAATTCGCCGTCGTAGTCGTCCTCGATGATCCACGCGCGGGTGCGCTGCGCCCAGTCGAGCAGTTCGAGCCGGCGCGACACCGACATCGTGACGCCGAGCGGCGCCTGATGGGCGGGCGTCACGTAGGCCGCGCGCGCGTCGGGATAGCGGTCCAGCGACGCCGTGTCGATGCCTTCCCGATCGACCGGCACGTCGATCACCGTCGCGCCCGCGATCGTGAAGATCTGCCATGCCGACGCATAGCCGGGATCCTCCATCAGCACCGTCGCGCCGGGCGCGAGCAGCGTGCGCGCGACGAGATCGATCGAATGGCGGATGCCGGTCGTGATGAAGATGTCGCCGGCGTCGCACGGGATGCCGCGGTATTCGCGCAGGTAGGCGGCGATTTCGTCGCGCAGGCTCTCGACGCCTTGTGCCGGTGTGGCTCCGAGGTCGTTCGCGGTCGCGGCAAGCAGGCTGGCCCCGAGTGCCTTCTTCCACTGCTGCATCGGCAGCAGGCCGGGATCGGCAAGCCGCGCGACGAACGGGACGCCCGGGCGCACGCCTTGTTCCGGCGCGGCGGCGTCGGTCGTGCGCGCCGGTGCAGGGCGCACATCGGAAGGGGGAAGGTCGTTGGTGTCGCGCGATTGCGCGGCCGCGCGCAAGTAGCTGTCCGGCACCACCGCGCATACCCGCGACCCCGACCCTTGCGTGCGGGCGATGTAGCCCTCGGAGCACAGCCGGTCGTACGCCGCTTCGACGGTCCCCCGCGCGACGCCCCAGCGCGCGGCAAGCGTGCGGCTGGACGGCAGCGGGCTGTCGCCGGGCAGCAGGCGCTTCAGGATCGCGTCGCGCAGCGCGTCGGCGATGCACTCCTGCTTCGACTGCGGACTGCCCGTGGACAGCCCGGCCGGGCACGGCAGATCAAGCGGAATCGCGGCTTTGCCTCGCGGCATAGTGGTCTATTCAGTTGCGGATTTAATGGCCCTTCAGCTTATATCACTTTGACCTTAGATTGCTGTCGACCACATCAATCCGACCGGAGACGGGCTCACCGCATGAAAACGCGTTCATTACCCCAGTGGGGCTGGCTGTTCCTGTTGATGCTCGTCGTGTGCCTGCCGCGGGTCACGATCGATGCGTACCTGCCGTCGCTGCCGGCGATGGCGGACGCGCTGCACGGCACCGACGCCCAGTTGCAGCTCACGCTGACCCTGTACATGGTCGGCTATGCGCTGTCGATGCTGGTGTCGGGGCCGTTGTCCGACCGTTACGGCCGCCGTCCCGTCCTGCTCGGCGGCCTGTGTCTCTACGTGGTCGCGAGCGTCGCTTGCGCGTGGTCGGCCAGCATCACGGCGATCGTCGCCGCCCGCATCTTCCAGGCGTTGGGCGGCTGCAGCGGAACGGTGATCGGACGGGTGATCGTGCGCGAGCGCTTCCCGACCGCGATGCAGGCCACGATGCTGGGCCGGATCTCGGCGGGCATGGCGCTGTCGCCGGTGATTGCACCGCTGGCCGGCAGCGCGGTGGCCGAATGGCTCGGCTGGCGCGGCGTATTCGGACTGCTGGCCGGGGGCGGGCTGATCGCAATGGCGATGGTGCTGCGCTACCTGCCGGAGACGCGTGAACGCGACGCACGGCCAGCACCGGGCGCGGGGCTACTGCGGACGTACGCGGGCCTGCTGCGCGAGCGCAGTTTCCTGCGCTACTCGCTCGCCATCAGTTTCGCGTACTGCACGTACTACCCGTTCATCGCGGAATCGTCGACGCTGTTCCAGCGGCAACGCGGCGTATCCGGCCCGGTGTATGCGGCGATCTTCGGCCTGACCGTGCTCGGCTACCTGATCGGCTCGAACCTGTTCGCGCGGACCGGTACCCGCTGGAAGGCCGATTCGGTCATCGCGGCGGCGGCGGGCGTCAATCTGGCCAGCGCCGCCGGGTTGTGGATCGGTGGTGCGATCGCGCCGACGGCGGTCGCGGCGCTGGTCGTCCCGATGTTCTTCGTGATGATCGCCGTCGGGATCGCGATCCCGGCCTGCCAGTTTGCGGTGATGCAGCCGTACACGGCGATCGCCGGGACGGCGTCCGGGCTGTTCTTCTTTATCCAGATGGCGATCACGGCCGCGTGCGGCGGCGTGCTGGCGTGGCTGTCGGACGGCACCGCGCACCCGATGATCGTCGTCACGGCCGGTGCGAGCGTCGCGTTCCTGGCGGTCGCGGTCGGCCTGCGCGAGCGACGGCGGGCAGACGACGGTTCGG
>NZ_VWWH01000110.1:0-19165 GCF_011753045.1 Burkholderia sp. Ap-955 | reverse complement strand
CACCGGCGGCGCGCCGGCGGCCGCGTATTCGGCCGCCGTGTCGAGTTCGAGCGCGTCTGCGAACAGCCGGTGCACGGCCGCGCCGTTCGGCTCGCGACGCAGCGCGCCCGCGCCGACGGCGACCGCGCGCTGCAGATAGCTCGCGAACCGCTTGCGCACGTCGCGCAGCGGCGAACCGGGTGCGAACACCGTCTCGAACGCCGCGCCGCACAGGATGCCGACCACGACGTACAGGAAGCGCGCGATCGCGATGTCGAATGCGTGCAGCGGCGCGGAAACGGCGTCCATCGCGATGATCGCCGCCGTATAGCCCGCGAGCACCGCCGCATATGCGCGGAAATTGCGCAGGAAGGTCGCGACGCCCGCGCACAGGCCGATCCACGCAGCGAGCGCCGGCAGGAACAGTTCGGGGGTCTGCGCAAAGGCCCCGGTCAGCACGAGCGCGACGGCCGCGCCGATCGCGGTGCCGAGAATCCGGTACTGGCTCTTCGACAAACCCATCCCGCGGCTGCCCTGCGCGACGATCCATACCGTCGATGCGGCCCATTTCGGGTCGTCGAGATTCATCCGGAAGGCGATGTAGAGCGCGAGGAGCGACGCGGCCGTGTTGCGCAATGCGAAGCCGAGGGCGCCGGGCGGCAGCGTCGGCCGGGCGTCGCGCAGCGCAGTGCGCACGGCCGCGAGCGGCGGTAGATGGGGCAAGGCGATTTTCATGCGGCGAGCATACGGGGGCGCGCCGCCGCCACTAAGAGGCGCGGACGGGATGCGTTATTGCACCGGGCGGGATAATCGCTGCGTCATGAAACGATCCGGCCAGCAAAGGTAAGATGCGCGCAGGTCGAACACTGAAGCACCCCGTATGGACTTCGAAAGCATCCGGATATTCCTGCGCGTGGTCGAGCGCGGCAACTTCACCGCAGCCGCCACGCACCTCGACATGCCGCTCAGCCGCGTGAGCCGCAAGGTCAAGCAGCTCGAGGACGATCTCGGCGTCCAGCTGCTGTACCGCACCACACGCCGCGTATCCGTCACCGAGGCCGGACGCGACTACTACGAGCGCTGCCTGCGCGCCGAGGACATCCTGCTCGACGCCGACCGTCAGGCCCGCGCGCTGCGCACGGCGCCGGAGGGCATGCTGCGCGTGCTGGTGCCCTACTCGATCGGCCTGTTCGAGCTGGAGCCGGCGCTGGCCGAATTTCGGCGGCGCTACCCACTGGTCCAGCTCGTGCTGATCTACGACAACAACCCGCTCGATCTGGTCGAGCACGGCTTCGACGTGGCGCTGCGGGCGGGCGTGCTGACCGACTCCAGCTACATCGCGCGCTCGCTCGGCTGGTCGCAGGCGAAGCTCGCCGCGAGCCCCGCGTATCTCGACCGCGTCGGCCGGCCCGCCACGCCGCAGGATCTCGCGCAGCACGACCTGCTGCTCGTCGGCCGCGACGCGCCCGGCCTGACGCTGCGGCTCACCAATGCGGCCGGCGACGTGGCCGACGTGCCGGTGCGGCCGGTGCTGATCACCAACGAATCGGTGACGGTGCTGCGCCAGGCCGCGAGCGGCGGCGGCATCGCGCTGGTCTCGACGCACTACACGGCCCGCCGGCTCGAGCGGAACGAGCTCGAAATCGTGCTGCCCGACTGGCACCGGACCGACGACGTCGAGCTGCACGTGCTGTATCCGCGGCGCGCGACGCTCGACAGCAAGGTGCGCGCGTTCGTCGAATTCCTCGCGGAAGTGTTCGACGATTGGCGCACCGCACCGTAATCGGCACGGTTCGCCCGGCGATTATTGCAGCAAGCGAAATCGATTAATGAGCCCGCACGTGTTGATGGCGGCTCGCCACATCGTTAGCCTGTCGCGATGCAAAACCATTCCACACGCGACGGCAGCCGCCTGACCGCTGCCCGCAGGCGCGTCACGCGCGTCCCGCCTTCCTGACCGGCAGCATTCCGCCTCCCGAAGCCCGCCACGGCTTCGTGCATTCGATCGAGCAGCACGTCTCACGCGTCGGCTCCCTCCACCGGGCCGCGTCGCGCGCCCTGCTTCCTTCCGTTCAGCAGCCGCGCCGTCCGTGCGTCGCTTTCGCGCGCGCGTGCGCGGCCGCGCGTGCCCGCCGCAACGGGCCGCATCCGTTCCGCCTCTCACGCTCCTTACGCAGGAAACCCATGTCCTCTCCGTCAACTACAGCCCCGCTATCGGGCGGCCGCCTCGCGATCGGCACGATCGCGGTATCGCTCGCGATGTTCATGAACGTGCTCGACTCGTCGATCGCGAACGTCGCCATTCCGACGATCTCGGGCGACCTCGGCGTGTCGGTCGACGAAGGCACGTGGGTGATCACGATCTTCGCGGCCGCGAACGCGGTGTCGATTCCGTTGACCGGCTGGCTCACGCAGCGCTTCGGCCAGGTGCGCCTGTTCGTCACGTCGATCCTGCTGTTCGTGTTCGCGTCGTGGCTGTGCGGGATCGCACCGAACCTGCCGACGCTGCTCGCCGCACGGATCCTGCAAGGCGCGGTCGCCGGGCCGCTCGCGCCGCTGTCGCAGGCGCTGCTGCTCGGCGCGTGGCCGCGGCAGAAATCGTCGAGCGCGCTGGCGCTGTGGTCGATGACGGCGCTCGTCGGCCCGATCGCGGGGCCGTCGCTCGGCGGCTGGATCACCTACGACTACAACTGGTCGTGGATCTTCTACATCAACATCCCGGTCGGCTTCTTCGCTGCCGCCGTCACGTGGATCGTGTTCCGCGACCGTGAATCGGCCACGAAACGCATGCCGATCGATACGATCGGCCTGTTGCTGCTCGTGCTGTGGGTCGCCTCGCTGCAGATCATGCTCGACAAGGGCAAGGATCTCGACTGGTTCAACTCGCCCGTCGTGGTCGCGCTCGGCATCCTCGCGCTGATCGGCTTCGCGTTCTTCCTCGTATGGGAGCTTCACGAGGCGAACCCGATCGTCGACCTGCGGCTGTTCACGCAGCGCAATTTCGCGGGCGGCACGATCGCGATCTCGGTCGCGTACGGGATGTTCTTCGGCACGCTGGTGTTGCTGCCGCAGTGGATGCAGGGCTATCTCGGCTATCGCGCGGTCGATTCCGGGCTCGCCACCGCACCGCTCGGCGTGTTCGCGATCCTGCTCACGCCGGTCATGGGGCGCCTGCTGCCGCGCACCGATCCGCGCTACATCGCCACGCTCGCGTTCGTCGGCTTCGCGGTCGTGTTCATGATGCGCACGACCTTCTACACCGACGTGTCGCGCTGGGATCTCATTTTGCCGACGCTGCTGCAGGGCATCCCGATGGCGATGTTCTTCGTGCCGCTGACGTCGATCATCCTGTCCGGGCTGCCGCCGGAGAAGATCCCGGCCGCCGCCGGCCTGTCGAATTTCGGCCGCACGTTCTGCGGCGCGGTGGGCACGTCGCTGATCAGCAACGCATGGAACGACCGCACGATCCTGCATCACGTGCGGCTCACCGAACAGGCGAGCGTCACCAACCCGGTCTTCACGCAGCAGGTCGACACGACGCGTTCGATGCTGCACCTGAGTTCCGATTCGGCGCTCGCGTTCTTCAACGCGTCGGTCGATTCGCAGTCGGCCGTGATGGGGCTGAACGACATCTTCTATGTGTCGGCGATCATCTTCATCGCGATCATTCCGCTCATCTGGATCACGAAACCGGTGCGCTCGGGCGGCGGCGATGCCGATGCGGCGGCGGCCGGCGCGCATTGATCCGCATGCGCGACGGGCCCCGTACTGCACGCGCCTGGGCCCGCACCGCAACGCGCCGACGTAATAAAGACTTGCAATCGATACAGGCCGAAACGTCAACAGCCGGTGCCCGCTCCGCGTTTTTTGGACAAGCGCCCACGATCCGGAGCGCAACGACAGGAGAAAGCACCATGCGAGCCCTTACCCGCCATCTCGCGATTGCCGCGACCCTGATGTCGGTGCTGACCGGCACCGCGTTCGCCGACACGCCGTGGCAACAGGCGCATCCGCGCCGCGAAGCGGTCAACCAGCGCCTCGCCAACCAGAATCGGCGGATCCATCACGAAGTGAAGGAAGGCGACATGTCGCACGCCCAGGCCGCGCGCCTGCACCGTGACGACCGCAAGATCCGCCGGGAAGAGCGGGACATGGCTGCGCAGGATCACAGCCACATCACGAAGAGCGAAAAGCACGTGCTGAACCAGCAGGAAAATGCGGTCAGCCATCAGATCGGCCAATAAGATCGACAACACCGGCAAGTGCCCATTCGCCATCACCTGAAACGCCCGCTGCCGCGATGCGGTGGCGGGTGCTTGTTGTATCGAATCGTTTCAACGCCCCAACGCCGTCAAACGCTGCGGGTATACTCCGTCGTCAGCCGCCTGTCGCATCGTCGTCCGTCAAAAACGGCCCGATTCCGGGCGGTTTCGTCGCGAAGCTTCGCGTTTCGCCTACCCCGCGCCCCAGCCTCGATACGAGACACACGACGACCCACCATGAAACGATTCCTGCTGCTCCTTCCCGCCGCCCTGCTCGCCGCCTGCGGTTCCGCTCCCTCGTCCGACTCGGGCTCCGCCTCCGGTGCAGCGCCGATGATCTACGTGTCGTCGCAACGTCCGGCCTACGCGGTCGCCAACTGCCTCGACAGCCGCCTGTCGGGCACCGAGCAATCGCAGCACAACGGCGTGACCGATATCTCCGTCGGCTCGAACTCGTACTTCGTCACGCTGACGCCGTCGGGCAACGGTTCGGTCATCAAGGTCGTGCGCGGCTCGGGCAACGAGCCGGCCGAGGAAGCGATGCGCTTCGCGGTCGCGCGCTGCGCGATCTGATCTAAACCTGCCGATGCCGGGCGCCCGCCCGGCTCGCGGCTGCGCGCCACCCCGCCGGCGCGCACGCCGAATATTTTCATCCGGGCAGCCGTCGATGAGAGAATCGCACCCACGATTCCCTTTCAACGGAGCCCGCATGAAGCACCTGCTGTCCCGCCTGTTCGTCAGCGCCGCGCTCGTCGCGCTTGTTCCGGCATTGCCGGCGCAGGCAGCCACGCCGCCCGGCATCTTCGTCGTCGCCACGCAGCTCGGCGAATTCACGACCCTCGACCCGAGCGGGATCTACGAGCTGGTGCCGTCCGAATACGTCGCGAACACCTACGAACGCCTGGTGCGCGTCGACCTGAAGGACCCGACGCGCTTCGACGGGCAGATCGCGCAATCGTGGACGGTCGGCGCCGACGGCGTGACGTACACGTTCAAGCTGCGCCCCGGCCTCACGTTCCATTCCGGCAACCCGGTGACCGCCGACGACGTCGCGTGGTCGCTGCAGCGCACCATCCTGCTCGACAAGGGGCCGGCCGGCGTGCTCGCCGATCTCGGCCTCACGAAGGCGAACGTGATGCAGAAGGTGCGCGTGGTCGATCCGCAGACCGTCGTGCTCGAAACCGACCGCAAGTACGCACCGAGCTTCGTGCTCAACGTCTTGAGCGCGTGCCCGGCATCGGTCTTCGACAAGAAGCTGCTGCTGTCGCATCAGCAGGGCAACGATTTCGGCAGCGCCTGGCTGCGGACCAACGACGCGGGCTCGGGCCCGTACCAGCTCGTCAAGTGGACGCCCAACGAGACCATCGTGCTGCAGCGCTTCGAGAAATACCGCACGCCGTACCCGATGAAGCGCGTCGTGCTGCGCCACGTGCCCGAAGCATCCGCGCAACGGCTGCTGCTGGAGAACGGCGATGCCGACGCCGCGCGCAACCTGAGCCCCGACAGCCTTGCCGCGCTGACGAAGGCCGGCAAGATCAAGGTCACGTCGTGGCCGGTGTCCGCGCTGCTGTACCTGAGCCTGAACACGAAGAACCCGAACCTCGCGAAGCCCGAGGTGCAGCAGGCGATGAAATGGCTCGTCGACTACGACGGCATCCAGCGCAACATCGTCAGCACGACCTACAAGGTGCATGAAACCTTCCTGCCCGAAGGCTTCCTCGGCGCGTCGAACGCGCGGCCGTACAAGCAGGACGTCGCGAAGGCGAAGGCGCTGCTCGCCAAGGCCGGCTTGCCGAACGGCTTCGACGTGACGATGGACATGCCGAACGACTATCCGTACCTCGAGATCGCGCAGGCGCTGCAGGCGAACTTCGCGCAGGGCGGCATCCGCGTGAAGCTGATTCCGGGCGATGCGAAGCAGGCGATCGGCAAGTATCGCGCGCGCCAGCACGACATCTTCGTCGGCGAGTGGTCGCCCGACTACATGGATCCGAACAGCAATGCGCGCGGCTTCGCGTGGAATCCGGACAACTCCGACCAGTCGCCGACGAAGATGCTCGCGTGGCGCAACAGCTGGGACATTCCGCAACTGACGAAGGACACCGAGGCCGCACTCGTCGAGCCGTCGCCCGCGAAGCGCGCGCAGCGTTACGAAGCGCTGCAGCAGGCCGTGCTCGCGAACTCGCCGTTCATCATCATGTTCGAGAAGGTCGTGCAGGTTGCCACGCGCCCCGGTGCGACAGGTCCGGAAATCGGGCCGATCAACGACCTCGTGTCATACCGCACGCTCGCGAAGTAATCGGGGCTGCCCGCGCGGCCGGCCCTGCCGGCGCGCGGGTAATCGCCGCGACCGACGCGCCCGCGCTGTGCCGGGCGACGGCCGGTGATCTACAACGGCCGGCGCCGTGGGGGCCGGCGGGTCCTGGCGATGGCGCCCACCACCGAAGTCGCTTCGCGTGTCGGTCGACATCTCCGACGAGCACTTCCGCATCTGGCACGAACTGGAGCAGGCCGCGCAAGACCTGTCGATCGACTTCGAATGCGGGATCGCCGACGATCTGGCGATGGAGCCGCTGGCATCCGACCTGCTGTTCATCGACACCACGCATACGTACGAGCAGACGCTCGCCGAACTGAACCGCTTCGGCCCGCTGGCACGCAAGAAGATCGTGCTGCATGACATGACCACGGCCGGCGTGTACCAGGCCGTGTTCCAATGGCTGTGGGACAACATCTGGCGGCTTCGCGAGGCGCCGGACATGCAGCAGTAGGCTGCCGGCCCGCTGCCGTTCAGTTGAAGGCCGCCCACACCAGGTACGCATTCAACCCGACGATCACGACCGTCGCCGCCCCCGCGACGATCCGCAGCGGCAGCCGCATCGCGTAGGCACCCATCACGTCCGCGCGCGCCGACAGCAACAGCAGCGCGATCATCGGCAGCGGCAGCACGAAACTCAGCACGACCTGGCTCGCGACCATCGCACGTGTGACGTCGCAGCCGAGCGCGACCACCGCGAACGCGGGCACGACCGTCACCGCGCGCCGCACCCAGACCGGCATGCGGCGGTGGATGAAGCCCTGCATCACGACCTGCCCGGCCATCGTGCCGACCACCGAACTCGACACGCCCGCCGTCAGCAGCGCGACGAGAAACAGCGCGCCGGCCGCCGGCCCGAGCACCGGGATCAGCGTGTGATACGCGTCGCCGATGTCGGTCATGCCCGGCGCGCTCGCGTGAAATGCCGACGACGCCATCATCACCATCGCGAGATTCACGAACCCGGCCAGCCCGAGCGCGACGACGACCTCGCGGTTCGAGAAACGCACGAGCCGCCGGCGCTCCGCGTCGTCGCGCGGCGCATTGCGATCCTGCGTGAGGCCCGAATGCAGATACAGCGTGTGCGGCATGATCGTCGCGCCGATGATCCCGACCGCGATCGTCAGCGCCGCGTGGTCCGGAATCTGCGGGACGACCAGGTGGAACGCGGCCGCATGCCAATCTTGCGGCGCGATCAGCAGTTCGCCGAGATAGCACGCGCCGATCACGCCGACCAGCGTCGCGATCGCGGCTTCCAGCGGCCGGAAGCCGCGCTTTTCGAGCGCGAGGATCGCGCAGGTCGCGAGCGCCGTCGCGATCATCCCCGCGAACAGCGACAGGTGGCACAACAGCCCGAATGCGAGCGCGCCGCCGAGGAATTCGGCGAGGTCGGTCGCCATCGCGGCGACCTCGGACGCGACCCACATCCCCCACACGACCGGCGCGGGAAAGCGGTCGCGGCACAGCTCCGCGAGATTGCGGCCGGTCACGATGCCCAGCTTCGCAGACATCGCCTGGAACAGCATCGCGATCGCGTTCGCGGCCAGCACGACCCACAGCAGCCGGTAGCCGTACGCGGCGCCGGCCTGGATGTTGGTCGCGAAGTTGCCAGGATCCATGTAGCCGATCGACGCGATCACGGCGGGGCCGACGAACGGCAGCAGCGCGGCGACACCGGTGCGTCGCCCTTCCAGCGCGGCGCGCGCCGCGCCGTTGGTGTGCGCGGTCGACAGGTCCGGCAGCGCGAAGCCGCCGGCAGGTTTGCTCGTGACGGGAATCATGGTGAGGTTCCGTTCGAATGAGGAAGGCTTCCTGAAGTTCGGGCGCCTTGGCCGGCATGCCGCCTGCCGGCCGAGGCGGCGGCGTTACAGCGGCACGACGTCGGGACGGTTGCGCGGAAACTGCGCGATCACGTCCGGCGCGACGTTCAGGTGTGCTTCGACGAGCTGCGGCGGCGTATGTGCGAGCCAGTCGGACAGCGACACTTCCGCATAGCGGTCGGTCTTGAAGATCTCGAGGAACACCAGATCGGTGCTGCCGGTGTTCTGCACGTAGTGCCCGAGGCTCTTCTTCACGTAGCCGACGTCGCCCGCGCGGAAGTCGGCCGTCTGCGCCTTCGGCCCCGTGTCGAACACGGTCATCCGTGCCTCGCCCTGCAGGTAGTACTGCCATTCGTCCGCGTTCGGGTGCCAGTGCAGCTCGCGCATGCCGCCCGGATGCACGGTGACGAGCGCCGCTGCGACCGTGGTCGACACGTTGAAGTTCGTGCTGTCCGCGATCCGCACTTCGCCGCCGCGAGTCTTCCTGACCGGCTTCATGTCGCCGAGCGAAAAGATGAACGGATGCGGCGGCGCCCCGGCCGACGACGCCGACGCGCGCTGCGCTTCCGCGAGCGGGCCCAGTTCGTCGCCCTGGAAGATCCACAGGTTGTCGAGCGGAATGTTCTTGAACGCGTCGGCCGACACGCCGAAGTTGAGCGCCAGCACGTCGGGCGGCGTGTGCGCGACCCAGTCGGTCAGCAGCAGCGTGTTGAATTCGGACGCGCGGCCGTTATCGAACGCGAGCAGGAATTCGGCGCCGTCGGTGCCGAGGCCCTGCAGCGAATGCGGCAGGCCGGGCGGGAAATACCAGAGATCGCCGGTCTTCACGTCCTGCACCGATGGCCGGCCGAGTTCGTCGAGCACCGTGATCCGGCAGCGGCCGTCGAGCATGATGGCCCACTCGGCCTGCTGGTGCCAGTGCATCTCGCGAATGCCGCCGCGTGTGAGGCGCATGTTGACGCCGGAAATGGTTTCGGAAATCGCAAAATCGTCCTGCGTGACTTCGCGTGCCCATCCGCCATTTTGAATGCGCTTATGGGCATTATTGAACGAGGCCCAGAATAACGGCATGCCGTTGATATCGGTGGCCGGCGGATCCTGAAAGGACGGGAATTGATTTGCGATTGCCGGGTTTTTGGGCCCCGGGTCGGTCAGGCTCTGGCGGTTGCGCGCATTCACCGCGCCTTCCGGCGGGCGGTCAGGATTACCGAACGAGGCAGCCTTGGCCGATACGGCGATACCCGCCGCGGCAATGGCGCCGGCCGTTCCCGCCAGCATCTTGCGTCGAGAAAGATTCGTCATGATTTCCTCTTCATGCCTGCGATTGAGTGAATTTTCATTACGGAACACATGCCGTTTTTCGGATTATCGAAAATCGAACATCCCGTGACGCAAGTTAAATCCATATTCCTCTAAAAATTAAATGAATTATTAACCTGAATTAATGAGTTAATCTGATCCGCTTTAATTTTGTAATGATTGAGGCGCGATGAGGTGCGGGGTGCAGGCGGCCGATGCCGATGAATCGGTCGTGCCAGGTGAAGGTGGAAATGCGACCGGGCATGGTTGTCATGCCACCCATTCGATTTGGATAACTGATCGAATGGAGCGGAAACGGACATTTGCCCTCCCCGCCACCGTCCCCTTTCGCCCCTATCACCTATCCTCACACCATAGTTTTTATCCGCTGGCGCGGATGATTTTGGCTTTGTTAGATGGATGACATTCACTCATCAGACGACAACGATCTAACAGCCGATGACCTGCGCGTTTGCCCGTACCGTCGAATCCCGCTATGCCGAGCTGACGCCGACGGCCAAGCGCATCGCGAGCTACATGCTCGCGAACCTCGACCGGCTCGGGCTCGAGACGGCCGACCAGATCGCGCAGCAGGCCGGCACCAGCGGCATCTCGGTCGGGCGCTTTCTGCGAAGCGTCGGCTATCGCAACCTCGACGACCTGAAACGCGAGCTGCGCGGCGGCGGCGACCGCCCGTGGATGATCACCGACCGGCTCGACGAATACCGACGCGCCACCGGCACGCAACCGGCCGAACCCGACGGCAACCGCCGCGAGGGTCCGCTCGCGTCGTCGCTCGAGCGCGAGCTCGACGCGATCCGCCACGTGTACCGGCTCGCCGAAGGCCCGGTGTTCGCGCAGGTGGCCGACCGGATCGCGCATGCGGACGCCGTGTTCATCCTCGGCATCCAGTCGACGCGCGGGATCAGCAACGCGTTCAGCAGCTACCTCGAATACCTGCGCCCGCGCGTGTTCTATTCGGACGGCCAGTCGGGCTCGTACGTCGATTCGCTGAACTCCGAATTCGAGCGGCCGTACTGCATCGTCACCGATACACGCGCGTATTCGCGCAGCGCGCGCCGCTATTGCCAGGCGGCCGCCGAGCGCGGGCAACCGTTCGCGCTGGTCACCGATCTCTCGTGCCCGTGGGCGCGCGACTGGCCGGCCGACCTGCTGCAGGTGAAGACCGACGTCGGCCAGTTCTGGGATTCGCTCGCGCCGCTCACTTGCCTGTTCAACCTGCTGATCACGGCCGTGGTCGACCGCCTCGGTCCGGCGATCGACCGGCGCGTCGCGCGCAACCGCGAACTGCAGCACACGTTCGATCAATTCGAATCCTGAATGCGAGTGCCCTCCAAACCGCCGATGAACGCTCACCGCCTCGTTGAAATCACGTCCGCCACGCATCGCGTCGACATCGATCTCGTCTACGCGACCGACCGCAACCTGACCGGCAAGCCGATCTACCGCAGCGCGCACTGTCTACTGCTGGAGCCGGCCGAAGCCGCACTGCGCCGCGCGGTGAACATCGCGGCGCAAGTCGGCTTCACGCTGCGCATCTACGACGCGTACCGGCCTCCGCAGGCGCAGCAGGTGCTGTGGGATTTCCTGCCCGATCCGAACTTCATCGCCGATCTCGGCCGCGGCTCGAATCACAGCCGCGGCACCGCGCTCGACCTGACGCTCGTCGGCGCGGACGGCGAGCCGCTCGACATGGGTACCGGCTTCGACGAGATGGTCGCCGAGTCGGGCCACTTCCATGCGGGGCTGCCGGCAGTCGTGCAGCGTAACCGCCTGCTGCTGCTCGGCGTGATGCACGCGGCCGGCTTCGTGCACATCGACAGCGAGTGGTGGCACTACGAATTACCGGGCTCGCGCGCGCTGCCGCAGATCGACAATGCCGACAGCGGCCCGTGGCACCTGATGTGATGGCCCGACGCATTCCCCTTCACCGTTCACGTTCGACGACTTCAACGATCTCAACGACAGATGGAGCGCACATGAAATTGCTGACATCCCGGCTCGTCGCGGCGCTGGCCGCCGCGTCCGTTCTCGCCGCCGTTCCGCTTTCCGCCGCGCGCGCGGAAACGCCGAAGGACATGTTCGTGATGGCCACGCTGCTCGACGAATTCACGACGCTGGACCCGGGCGAGATCTACGAGCTGGTGCCGGAGGAATACGTCGCGAACACGTACGACCGGCTCGTGCGCGTCGATCTGCGCGATCCGTCGAAATTCAACGGCGACGTCGCGCAGTCGTGGACGGTGAGCACCGACGGGCTGACCTATACCTTCAAGCTGCGCCCCGGCCTCAAGTTCCACTCAGGCAACCCGCTGACGGCCGACGACGTCGCCTGGTCGATCCAGCGCGCGGTGCTGCTCGACAAGGGCCCGGCCGCCGTGCTGACCGGCATCGGGCTCACGAAGGCGAACGTCGTCGCCAATGTGAAGAAGCTCGACGACCTCACGGTATCGGTCACGACCGACCAGAAGTACGCACCGACCTTCGTGCTGAACGTGCTCGGCTCGTGGCCCGCATCGGTGGTCGACAAGAAGCTGCTGCTGTCGCACCAGCAGGGCAACGACTTCGGCAACGCATGGCTGAAGACCAACGAAGCCGGCTCCGGCGGCTACAAGCTCGCGAAATGGACGGCCGGCGACAGCGTCGTGCTGCAGCGCTTCGACGGCTACCGGTTGCCGCTCGCGATGAAGCGCATCGTGCTGCGCCACGTGCCCGAAGCCGCCAGCCAGCGCCTGCTGCTGGAAAACGGCGATGTAGACGCGGCGCGCGACCTGAGCCCCGACGATCTGGCGTCGGTCGTGAAATCCGGCAAGGCGAAGGTGTCGGCCTCGCCGCAGGCGACGCTGCTGTATCTCGGCCTGAACACGAAGAACCCGACGCTCGCGAAACCGGAGGTCCAGGAAGCGCTGAAGTGGCTGGTCGACTATGCGGGCATCCAGGGCAACGTGGTGAAGACGACCTACAAGGTGCACCAGACCTTCCTGCCCGAAGGCTTCCTCGGCACGCTGAACGCGAATCCGTACAAGCTCGACGTCGCGAAGGCGAAGGCACTGCTCGCGAAGGCCGGCGTGCCGAACGGCTTCTCGGTGACGATGGACGTGCGCAACGACTATCCGTACACGGAGATCGCGCAGGCCGTGCAGGCGAACTTCGCGCAAGCCGGCATCAAGGTGCAGCTGATCCCCGGCGACAACAAGCAGACGCTCGCGAAATACCGTGCGCGCCAGCACGACATCTACATCGGCGAATGGTCGGCCGACTACATCGACCCGCACAGCAACGCGCAGGGTTTTGCATGGAACCCGGACAATTCCGACAAGTCGAGCTATAAAATGCTGGCCTGGCGCAACAGCTGGGACATCCCGCAACTGACGAAGGAAACCGACACCGCGCTCGCCGAACCGACCACCGCGAAACGCGCGCAACGGTACCAGGCGATGCAGAAGGAAATGCTCGCGCGCTCGCCGTTCGTGATCATGTTCGAGAAAGTCGCGCAGGTCGCGACGCGGCCCGGCGTGAGCGGGCTCGAAGTCGGGCCGATCAACGATCTCGTGTCGTACCGCAACCTGAAGAAGCAATAAGATTCGCCGCATGTCGACTCCCGCCTCCTCCCTCGAAGCACTGCGCACGCTGCCCGCGCGGCGCCCGGCCGTGCGCTGGGCCCTGCGCGTGCTGCGCTGGGCGCTCACGCTCGCCGTCACGTTCGCGGGGCTACTCGCGCTGACGTTCGTGATCGGTCGCAAGGTGCCGATCGATCCCGTGCTCGCGATCCTTGGCGATCGCGCATCGGCCGAGGCGTACGCGGCCGAGCGCATCGCGCTCGGGCTCGACAAGCCGCTCGTCACGCAATTCCTGATCTATGCGCGCGACGTGCTGCACGGCAATCTCGGCATGTCGCTGCTGACCGCGAACCCGGTGCTCGACGACATCAAGCGCGTGTTCCCGGCCACGCTCGAACTGGCGACGATCGCGACGCTGATCGGCATCGCGATCGGCGTGCCGCTCGGCGTCGCGGCCGCCGTGAAGCACAACCGGCCGATCGACCACATCGCGCGCTTCGTCGGGCTGATCGGCAATTCGGTGCCGCTGTTCTGGCTCGGGCTGATGGGGCTGCTGCTGTTCTACGCGCGGCTGCACTGGGTCGGCGGGCCCGGCCGGCTCGATCCCGTGTACGACGGGATGGTCGACACGCGCACGGGCAGCCTGCTGATCGACGCGGCGCTCGCGGGCGAGTGGGACGTGTTCCGCAACGCGGTGTCGCACATCGCGCTGCCGGCCGCGATCCTCGGCTACTACTCCGTGGCCTACCTGAGCCGCATGACGCGCTCGTTCATGCTCGACCAGCTGAGCCAGGAATACATCGTCACCGCACGTGCGAAGGGGTTGTCGGAACGACGCGTGATCTGGCGGCACGCGTTCGGCAACATCATGGTGCCGCTGCTCACCGTGATCGCGCTCACGTACAGCAACCTGCTCGAAGGCTCGGTGCTGACCGAGATCGTGTTCGCGTGGCCGGGGCTCGGCTCGTACCTGACCGGCGCGTTGCTGAACGCCGACATGAACGCGGTGCTCGGCGCAACGCTCGTGATCGGCGCGATGTTCATCACCGTCAACCTGCTGACCGACGCGCTGTACCGCGTGTTCGATCCGCGTGCGCGCTGAGGGCCGCCACTACATGACCGCTTCCACTCCGCTTCTTTCATCGCCCATGCCGAAGGTCGTCCATTCATGAACGCCGAGCGCCTCACGCTGCGCGCGTGGCTTCTCTCCGACGCCCCCGCGTCGCGCTCGCAGGCCGCACTCGGCCTCGCGTACCGACGCTGGCGTCGTTTCGCCGCGAATCCGCTCAACCTGTTCGGGCTCGCGATTCTCGTCGCGCTGATCGTCGTCGCGATCGTCGGCCCGCTGATCATGCCGCACGATCCGCTGCGCCAGGTGCTGTCCGACCGGCTGCTGCCGCCCGGCTCGCCGTCGCACTGGCTCGGCACCGACCAGCTCGGCCGCGATATCCTTTCGCGGTTGATCGCCGGTTCGCGCCTCACGCTCGGCATCGCCATCCTCGTCGTCGTGATCGTCGTGCCGATCGGCCTCCTGATCGGCACGACGGCCGGCTATTGCGGCGGCTTCGTCGACAGCGTGCTGATGCGCATCACCGACATCGCGCTCGCGTTCCCGAAGATCGTGCTCGCACTCGCGTTCGCCGCCGCGCTCGGGCCGGGCGTGATCAACGCGGTCGTCGCGATCTCGATCACCGCGTGGCCCGCCTATGCGCGGCTCGCGCGTGCGGAGACGATCCGCATCGCGCAGGCCGACTTCATCCACGCCGCGCGCCTGCAGGGCGCGTCCGGCCCGCGCATCCTGCTGCGCTACGTCATGCCGCTGTGCATGTCGTCGGTGATCGTGCGCGCGACGCTCGACATGGCCGGCATCATCCTGACCGTCGCGGGCCTCGGCTTCCTCGGCCTCGGCGCGCAGCCGCCGAGCCCCGAGTGGGGCTTCATGGTCGCGTCGGGCCGCAACGTGCTGCTCGACGCGTGGTGGGTCGCCACGCTGCCCGGCGCGGCGATCCTGCTCGTGAGCCTCGCGTTCAACCTGCTCGGCGACGGGCTGCGCGACGTCTTCGATCCGCGTCATGGAGCGTGACATGCCACTGAACTCCGCCCCCTCGCCCGCGCCGCTCTGCGAGATCGACGGCCTGAAAATCGGCTTTCGCGGGCACGACGGCACCGTCACCGATGCCGTGCGCGACCTGTCGTTGACCCTCGCGCCCGGCGAGCGGCTCGGCATCGTCGGCGAATCGGGCTCCGGCAAGTCGCTGACAGGCCGCGCGCTGCTCGGCCTGCTGCCCGACGCCGCGCGCTGGTCGGCACGCACGATGCGCTTCGCGGGCCACGACCTGCTCGCGATGCCGCCGGGCGAACGCCGGCGGCTGTGCGGCAGCCAGATGGGCATGATCCTGCAGGACCCGAAATATTCGCTGAACCCGGTAATGACGGTCGCGAAGCAGATGGGCGAAGCGTTCCGGCTGCACGAGCCGGGCCTGCGCGGCCGCGCGCTGCGCGAACGGATCGTCGACGCGCTCGCGGCCGTGCAGATCCGCGACCCCGCACGCGTCGCCGATGCGTATCCGCACGAGCTGTCGGGCGGCATGGGCCAGCGCGTGATGATCGCGATGATGGTGTCGACCGGCCCGCGCCTGCTGATCGCCGACGAGCCGACTTCCGCGCTCGACGTCGCCGTGTCGATGCAGGTGCTCGCCGTGCTCGACGCAATGATCGCGCGGCATGACACGGGCCTGATGTTCATCAGCCACGACCTGCCGCTCGTGATGTCGTTCTGCGATCGCGTCGCGGTGATGTACGCGGGCCGCGTGGTCGAAACCTGCGCCGCGCGCGACCTGCGCGACGCATCCCATCCCTATACGCGCGGGCTGCTCGCGGCGAACCCGCCGCTTGCGAACCCGCCGGACGAACTGCCCGTGCTGCGGCGCGATCCGGCGTGGCTCGGGCCCGCACCGCACGCCGGCACGCCCGCCGATCGACAGGAGGCCGCACGATGATCGACGTCGATCACGCATCGATCCGTTTCCCGACCCGCACGGGTCACGTCGACGCCGTGCGCGACGCGAGCTTCGCGGTGCGCGACGGCGAGGTGTTCGGGCTCGTCGGCGAATCGGGTTCCGGCAAGTCGACGCTGCTGCGCGCGCTGACGGGGCTCGTGCCGCTCGCGTCCGGCAGCCTGTCGATCGACGGCCGGCTGGTGGGCGGCACATCCGATCGCGCCTTTCGCCGTCACGTGCAGATGGTGTTCCAGGATCCGTATGCGTCGCTGCATCCGCGCTTCACGGTCGACCAGACGCTGCGCGAGCCGCTGTCGATCCATGGCATGGGCGACACCGATGCGCGCATCGCCCGCGCGCTGTCCGAGGTCGGCCTCGGCCCCGCGTTCCGGTTCCGCTATCCGCACCAGCTGTCGGGCGGCCAGCGCCAGCGCGTCGCGATCGCGCGCGCGCTGATCGTCGAGCCGCGCGTGCTGCTGCTCGACGAGCCGACGTCCGCGCTCGACGTGTCGGTGCAGGCCGAAATCCTGAACCTGCTGCGCCGCCTGCATCGTGAACGCAATCTGACGATGATCCTCGTCAGCCACAACCTCGCGGTGATCGGCTTCCTGTGCCAGCGCGTCGCTGTGATGCAGCATGGCGAGATCGTCGAGCAGCTCCGAATCGAGGACGTGCGCGCCGGGCAGGTGGCGCGCGACTACACGCGCACGCTGCTGAACGCGACCGAAGGCTATCGCCGTCTCGACCCGGTGGCGGGCGCGCCGGCGGCCTGACATCTGCGCGCCGTGCCGGCGTGCGATACTCGGCACGCCACGCGCCGCCCTGCGGCGCATGGAACCCTTGTGCGCCGCACGGGTCAACTTCGTTTCGTCAACCACTCAACAGCAATAGGGAGGCGTTCATGCTGCAACTCATCGAAACCCTGGTGGTCGGGCTCATCGTCGGCCTCCTCGCCCGCGCGCTCAAGCCCGGCGACGACAAGATGGGCATCCTGATGACCATCGCGCTCGGCGTCATCGGCTCGCTCGTCGCAGGTTACGTCGGCCGCGCCGCGGGCTGGTATGCGCCGGGCCAGGGTGCAGGCTGGATCGCATCGATCATCGGCGCGATCGTGCTGCTCGTGATCGTGGGCGCGGTGCGCAAGCGCGCGGGCTGACCGCACCGTCACGCCGCTCCGTGTAAAAACGGCCGCTCATTCACGAGCGGCCGTTTTCTTTTGGCGCATGGCCATTCGCCCGTGCATCGCTTCATCCACGCATCAATTCGTTGATCCCGCAACGACCTGCTATGACGACCCGCGTTGGACAAGCGCATTTCCGTTGAGCTTACTACACCGGCTTTACCCGAACTTGTTATCTCGCAAATCCGGCATACATTGAATTCAGCATTGCCGCGTCATTTGCTTTTATCCAAAAATTGCGATTTTTTCATTCAAGGGAACAGATGGATTTGCCGTTTACGCACTTAGCATCGCAGCGTTGACGGACTGCCACCCGAGCGGCCCCGCTGCGACGCGCTTCCTCTCTGGAGCCTGTCATGAAGCATCGCGTGTTCGCCGCCTCGTTCGTCCTGGCTGCCTCGCTTCTGGGCATGTCCTCGTCCTTCGCCGCCGGCGCGTCCGGCATCATCCACTTCACCGGCATGATCGTCGAACCGCCGTGCTCGTTCGCACTCGACGCGGCCGACATAGCGCATGCGGGTGTGCGCCCCGACTGCCCGCGCCCGGCCACCGGCCAGATCGCGTTCGTCGATGCCGCGAGCCAGCAGGCCATCAAGACCACGACCTTTACTCAGGCTTCGCGCGCAATCGTTTTACCGAACCGTCCGGGCAACAACCAGGCACCGATGATCGCCGTCGTCACGTACCAGTAAAGCCGTTCGCCGGCGCACGCACGCGCGTCGCCGGTCAATCGCGATGGCGCGCGATCCAGTCGCTGAACGCGCGGATCTTCTGCTGGTTGCCGAGGTTCTCCGGATAGACGAAGAAGTAGCGCGCGCCCGTCTCGAGCACGATGTCGAACGGCCGTTCGAGCCGGCGCGCGCTGACGTCGTCGTCGACGAGCGTCACGTCGCCGATCGCGACACCGAAGCCCTGCATCGCCGCATTCGTCGCGAGGTCGAGCGTGTCGAACGTCGGCCCGCGCGCGGGATCGACACTGCGCTCGCCCGCATGTTCGAGCCACGCGCGCCAGTCGCGATGATCGCGGGTCGGATGCAGCAGCGTATGACGGGCAAGATCGCCGATCGCGTCGAGCGGCGACGTCTGCCGCAATTCGGGCGCGCAGACGGGCGTCAGCCGTTCGTCGAACAGCGGCAGCGCGAACACGCCGGCGCCCGGCGACGTGCCGTAGACGACCGCCGCATCGAACGGCTCGGTCGAGAAATCGACGACGTGCTGCCACGCGGTCGTGATCTGCACGTGGAGATCGGGATGCTCGCCCTGGAAGCGCATGATGCGCGGCAGCATCCAGCGCATCACGCAGGTCGGCACCTTCAGCGCGAGATCAGTGCGCTGCCGCGTGAGCCTCATCGAAATGTCTTCGATCCGCGCGAAGCTCTCGTTGACCACCGGCAGCAACTGCTCGCCCTCCGCCGTCAGCGTGAGGCCCTTCGCATGCCGCTTGAACAGCGGAAAACCGTAATGCGCCTCGAGCGTCTGGATCTGCCGGCTTACCGCACCCTGCGTGATGCACAGCTGCTCGGCCGCGCGCGTGAAGCTGCGGTGGCGAGCCACCGTCGAGAAGATCTGCAGCGCGTGCAGGGGCGGAAGTCGGCGCATGGAGAAGGCAAACGGAAAAACGGCGCGGAAGGACCGCGCGCCAATACTGGCGCGCGCTGTCCGACACGATAAGCCAAACGCCGGCTTTGCGCGAGGCGCGGGACGCTCAGGCCGTCGCGGTGAGCGCGA
>NZ_VWWH01000109.1:0-19180 GCF_011753045.1 Burkholderia sp. Ap-955 | reverse complement strand
CATCGCCGGGTCGCTGACCGAGTGGCGGCCGGTTTCGACGCGGCCGGCGACGCGGCGCGAGAAACTCGCGTCGCTGTCCGCGGTGACGATGAAGTCGTACCAGTGGCCGGTCGAGTCGAGGTTCCAGTGCAGCTCGGCCTGGTCGCCGGCGCGCACCGTGACCGTCCACGTGGTACCGGTCCCGCGGCCGTGACCCTGGCTGTAGCCGTCCTCGTTGCCCTGGCCATGACCGTGATCGTCGTGCGCGCCGCGGCCGGACAGCGGCCCGTAGACCTGGTTCGACTTCACGGTGAAGCGCACCGTGCCGCCTCCGTCGTTGCGCAACTTCAGATGGAGGTTGCCGCTCGCGCCCGCATAGCCGACGCGAACCTCCGGCTGCGGCGCGCGGGCACCGGCCAGGCGGCTGAGGTCACCGGTGAAGCGGCGGTGATAGCCGTTCGGGCCCAGCACCCACAGGTCATATTTACCGCCGTTGTCGGCGCGCGCGGCCCAGTCGCCGTGCAGCGTCTTGCCCGGTTCGACGACGTAGCGCCGCGGCAGGCGGTCGAGGTGCAGCTTGTCATAGACGTGAAACACGGCGGCGGCGCGGCCCGTGTTCGCGAACTTCAGCGTGACCGTGCCGTTGCCGGCGTCGGCACGCGCGCTGGCATGCAGTTCGTAAGGCAGCGCGCGCGACGGGCGCACGCCGTTCGCCTGCGCGGGCAGCGACGGCGCGGCCGGCGGCACGATCTTCGGCGCGGCCTGCTGCGCGGCGCTCAGCGCGTCGACCTGGCTTTTCGTCGTATGGCCCGCGAGCGTCGGCAGCGGTTCGTTGTTCGGCGAGCGGAAGTTGAACGCGCTCGTCAGGTCGCCGCACACCGCGCGGCGGTACGCGCTGATCTGCGGCTCCGCGACGCCGAAGCGCTTTTCGAGGAAGAGCAGCGTCGACGTATGGTCGAACACCTGCGAGTTGACCCAGCCGCCGCGGCTCCACGGCGACACGACCCACATCGGCACGCGCGGGCCCGGGCCGTACGGACGGCTGTCGATCGCCGGCTGGCTCGACGTGGCCGGCGTGAAGTCGTGGTACTCGGCGGCGACGTCGGCGTCCCGCAGCGTATGGCCGCCCGCGAGCGTGCCGTCGGCGTTGCGCGACGGCACGGCCGGCGACGGCATGTGATCGAAGAAACCGTCGTTCTCGTCGTAGTTCACCAGCAGCACGGTCTTG
Source organism: Burkholderia sp. Ap-955 (assembly GCF_011753045.1). Classification (NCBI taxonomy): domain Bacteria; kingdom Pseudomonadati; phylum Pseudomonadota; class Betaproteobacteria; order Burkholderiales; family Burkholderiaceae; genus Burkholderia; species Burkholderia sp. Ap-955. Next base: position 17,973 of record NZ_VWWH01000109.1, on the reverse strand, counting down.
CTCCATACCTCCGGGTTTGCCGTCAGCGCATCGAGCACGGCCTGCACGTACCAGCCGCCCTGCGTAGGGCTCGACGGCCCCGGATGTTCGCTGTACACGGACGGCGGGATGATCCACGACACCTCGGGCAGCGTGCCGTTGCGGATGTCGTCGCGGAACGACTCGAGGAAGCCGTACGGCATCGTGTTGCCGAACCCCTTCGCGAGCGGGCTCAGCGGATCGTCGATCGCCGGATCGTAGAACGCGCCGGCCGCCGTCACGGGCTGTGTGATGTCCGTCGACGCGACGTACGCGGGCCGGCGCGCGGGCGGCATCTGCTCGATCGCCGCGCGCCAGTGGCGGAAGCTCATCATCTCGTTGCAGCCGAAGTTGTCGATCAGGCTCTGGTAGACCTTCCAGTTCACGCCGGCCTGCTGCAGCCGGTCGGCGTAGGTGGTCCAGGTCCAGCCCTGGCTCGACGGGCCGATGTCGTTGCCGCCGTTGAACTGGTTGTTCAGCGCGGCGACCTTCACCCGGCTGCCGTCGGCCGGGCTGATGCCGTTCGGGCCGTTGGTGCCGCTCCAGTAGAACAGGCGGTTCGCGATCGTGCCCGTGTGCATCCCGCAGTGGTAGTGGTCGCACAGCGTGAACGCATCGGCGAGCGCGCGCTGGAACGGTACTTCCGCCGCGTCGTAGTAACCCATCGACAGCGGCGTCTTCGCGTCGGGCCAGCGGTTCATCCGGCCGTGGTCCCACGCGGCCTGCGCATCGGCCCACGTGTGCGGCGTGCCGCCCGCGCGCTGCGCGTTGCCCTGGCTCGCGTCGAGGTGATACGGCGTGACGGTGGTGGCGGGCGTCGGCTTCGTGTACGTCTGGTAGAACACGTTGCGGCCGTTCGGCGACGGCACCGCAAAGCGGTCGCCGTAACCGCGCACGCCCTTGAACGTGCCGAAGTAGCTGTCGAATGCGCGGTTCTCCATCATCAGCAACACGACGTGCTTCACGTCCTTGATGGTCCCCGTTTCGTGAAACGCGGGAATCGCGAGCGCGCGACGGATGCTCGGCGGAAACGCGGACAGCGCGGCGGCGGCGAGGCCGGAAGTGGCGGTTTGCTGGAGGAATTTGCGGCGTGACGTCATGGCGTTCGGGTCCTGTGATGATGGGAGCGTTCGTGACTTCGTCTGGAGGCGCCCGTGCATCGCCCCCCTGGGACGATTCGCGCGGCGTGTGCGTTCGAGTGCATCGGCCGCGCGTGGCGGAGGTGCGCGCATCGCGCGCGATGCGTGGTGTCGCGCGGATGCCTTGGCCGTCGCCGCGATCCTGTGCAACGCGCGCTCGTGATGCGCGGGCCAGGACGTCGGCACACGCCGGCCCGGCGCATGCCGGGTTGGGCGGCGCCCAGTCTAGGGAGGCGGCGTGACGTCGACGTGATGAAGACATGACATCGCATGTCGCGCGCGTGACGTTGCGTGCGCAACGATCGATCGGAAAGCGATGCGCGACGGAACGGGTCAGGAATTACCGATCGCGGTGTGAGGAATCGGTCAGATTTTTCCGGTTCGCGATGGAGGGGTGTGCTCGCGCATCGTTGCGAGTGCAACGGCATCGCATGACGCCCATGTTTCAAATGCGTGAAATCGGATAAGCTCGACACGTTGTTGCGCATGTGCGCAGCCCGCGCGACTGGCGCGACTTTTCGGAACCGGCCCACCCATGACCGACATCACGATCCGGCACAGCGAGACGCACGACGTCGACGCAATCCGGCAAATCGCCGCGCATCCCGCGGTGTACGCGAATACGTTGCAGCAGCCGTTTCCGTCGCTCGAGAAATGGCAGAAGCGGCTCGACGGCGTGCGCGAGCACGGCGTGAGCCTCGTCGCCGAAATCGACGGCGTCGTGGTCGGCCATCTCGGCCTGCATCCCGAACAGAATCCGCGCCGTCGCCATGCGGCAGGGCTCGGCATGATGGTCGACGCGACGCACCACGGGCGCGGCGTCGGCAGCCGGTTGCTCGCGGCCGCGATCGATCTCGCGGAAAACTGGCTGAACATCACGCGTCTCGAGCTGACCGTGTTCACCGACAACCGCGCGGCCGTCGCGCTCTACGAGAAGCATGGCTTCCGGGTCGAGGGTGAATCGCCAGGCTATGCATTGCGCGATGGCGTGCATGCGTCGGTGTATCACATGGCGCGGATCAAGGCGCGGCAGTGAAGGCTCGGCCGACGCCTATCTGACAGCACGCGCGGCCGCGATGCCGCGCGTCATATTCATTCGAGAATTCGTTCGTTTTCTCCGGGCTGTACCCGTCGTATCGTCGAAGGATTTGCCGGCCGCCTCGGCCGGCGTTCGCTTTTCCGAAACGATCATGCGCGGCGTTGCACGCCGGCTGGCTTCATCGTCATCGCTTCATGGCTGTTACTCACAGCCATCGCTTCGCGCACCGCACCTTTCCGCAACCGTCTCTTTCAACGGACCCGCTTCGATGAAAACTGCTCTCCGGAATCTGACTGCCGCCTGCCTGCTCGCTGCCGCGGGTGCGGCGCTTGCCGCTGCCACGCCCACGGGCGCCCCGGCGGCGAGCGCCGCACCCGATGGCGCGCACCTGCCGCCCGGCATCGCGTGGCAGCACGGCGACGTCGACGCCGCCTTCGCACTGGCGAAGCGCACCGGCAAGCCGCTGCTGCTTTACTGGGGCGCGGTGTGGTGCCCGTCGTGCAACCAGGTGAAGTCGACGATCTTCAGCCAGCAGGCATTCAAGACCCGTTCGTCGTTCTTCGTGCCCGTGTATCTCGACGGCGATACCGAAAGCGCGCAGAAGCTCGGCGAGCGTTTCAAGGTGCACGGCTACCCGACGATGATCCTGTTCCGTCCCGACGGCACCGAAGTGACGCGGCTGCCAGGCGAAGCCGATCTCGATCGCTACATGCAGGCGCTGTCGCTCGGGATGACGGCCGCGCACCCGGTGCGTCAGACGCTCGCGACCGCGCTGAAGAATGGCGCATCGCTGACGCCGGACGAATGGCGCTTGCTGGCCGACTATTCGTGGGATACGGACGGTGCGCTGCCGGTGGCGGCCGATCGCGTCGCCGAGACGCTGCAGTCGCTCGCGCAACGCGCACGCGCGGCCGGCGCGAAGGGCGAATCGGCGCGCTTCGCGCTGAAGTCGGCCGTGGTCGCCGCGTCCGACGATCCGGCGCAGGCCGGCGCGCTCGACAAGGCGGCGCTTGCCGATTCGCTGCGCACGGTGCTGCAGGATCCTGTGTTGTCGCGCGCCGATTCGGACGTGCTGGTTGCGGCGCCCGCGCGCGTGGTCGCGTATCTCGGCGGCGACGACGCGCAGCGCGCGAAATTGCGCGGCGCATATGACACGGCCCTCGCGCGCCTGTCGACCGATACCACGCTGTCGTCGATCGACCGGCTGATGGCGCTGCACGGCCGCGTGCTGCTCGCGCGCGGCGATGCAGGCAAGGGTGCACCGCTGGCCGCGCCGGCGCTGGCCGACACGGCGCGCAAGCAGATCGCCGCGTCGGTGCAGGGCGCCGCGAATGCCTACGAGCGGCAGGCGCTCGTCAGCGAAGGCGCGGACACGCTGACCGACGCGGGGCTGTACGACGAGTCGGATGCGTTGCTGAAGACCGAGCTGACGCGTTCGTCCACGCCGTACTACTTCATGTCCGGGCTGGCTGCGAATGCGAAGGCGCGCGGCGACAAGGCCGCGGCGCTCGACTGGTACCGCAAGGCATATGACTCGGCGAGCGGGCCGGCGACGAAGCTGCGCTGGGGCGCGACCTACTTCGCGAATGCGGTCCAACTGGCGCCGGACGATTCGGCGCGCATCGAAGGGATTGCCACGAGCGTGCTCGCGCAGGCCGACAAGACGCGGGACGCATTCTATGGCGCGAACCTGCGCGCGCTGACCAAGGTCGTCACGCAGTTGAACCGCTGGCGCGGCAGCGGTGCACACGATGCGTCGGTCAAATCGATCGCGAAGCAGTTCGACGGCATCTGTGGGAAACTGCCCGCCGGCGATCCGCAGGCAAGTGCCTGCGCGCGCTTGATCCAGCCGGTCAAGGCATAGCATCCGGTGGCACCGCGTGCGCTTTCGGGATGCCTTCCGGCGCTTTTCCCGATACCCACGAGGCCACCGACACCATGCCCCACCTGACGCTCGAATATTCCGCGAACCTCGACGGCTTCGACGCCGGCGCGACCTTGCGCGCGCTCAATGCCGCGCTTGCCGCGTCCGGCCAGTTCAATGAACTCGACATCAAGAGCCGCGCGCTGCGGTTCGATACGTTCGCAGTCGGCACGTCGCCGGCGCCGCGCGCGTTCGTCCACGCGAAGCTCGCGGTGCTGAGCGGCCGGACGACCGACGTCAAACGTGAAGTTTCGGAGCAGGTGCTGGCGGAACTGAAGCGGCACGTCGTTGCGCCGCCCGGCACGCACCTGCAACTGAGCGCGGAAATACTCGAACTGGAACGCGAGTCCTACGCGAAAGCGAGCATCGAGCCGCGCTGAGCGGACGGTGCGGTGCGCGCTGCGCGGGCCGGGAACGTGGCGCTGATGCGCGCACGGCCGGCGGATTCGAAACCGAACTATTGACCCGGCGAGTACGCGCCGCGATTGCCGTAGTCGGCGCCCGCGGCCCGCGGCGCACCCTGCTGCCGCGCGATCTTCGCCTCGGCGGCCTGAATGCTGGCCGGGTAGAACCAGTCGCTCGGCTGGAAGCCGGCTTTTCTCAGTGCAACCACTTCGGCATGAACTTCGGCGCGTGTGAGCGGCCGGCTCGTTTGCGCCTGCGCGGCGATGGGCGCGGCGAAGGCGGCAGCGAGGGCGATGGTGCGGATGAGCGGGTTCATGAGCGGATACCTCCAGGTTTTCGACGGTGCCGATTGCATGCGGTGACCGTCGAAAGCAGTGTAGGCCGCGCCCGCCGCGCGAAAAATGCCGCTGCGACCAACGTAGTGTTCTGCTGCGGACAACAATGAGCGAGCCGGCGAGCGCGCCCGGGCGGCGTGCGGCAAAAGGGGGGGAGGAGTGGGGAAGAAGCCGGCCGCATCGACGCGGCCGGCGGGCGGCGGCCCGGGGACGGGCCGCTGCGGGGGTGTTACACGAGCCCCGTCGTGTAGTACACGGCGATCACGAAGAACACCGCAAGCGTCTTGATGATCGTGACCGCGAAGATGTCGCGATACGACTGGCGGTGCGTGAGGCCCGTGACCGCGAGCAGCGTGATCACCGCGCCGTTGTGCGGCAGCGTGTCCATGCCGCCGCTCGCCATTGCGACGACCCGGTGCAGCACGTCCATCGGGATGTTCGCGGCCTGCGCGCCCTTGATGAACAGGTCCGACATCGCGGCGAGCGCGATGCTCATGCCGCCCGACGCCGAGCCCGTGATGCCGGCGAGCGAACTGACCGACACGGCCGCGTTGACGAGCGGGTTCGGAATGCTCTTCAGCGCATCGCCGACGACGAGGAAGCCCGGCAGTGCGGCGATCACGCCGCCGAAGCCGTATTCGGACGCCGTGTTCATCGCGGCGAGCAGCGCGCCGCCCACCGCCGCCTTCGACCCGGCCGCGAAGTGTTCACTGACACGCTTGAACGCGGTGGCGATGACGAGCAGGATGCCGAGCAGCAGCGCGGCCTCCACCGACCAGATCGCGACGACCGTCTTGATCGACGTCGTCACCGGCGTATGCACGCCCGGCAGCACGTCGGGCGCGACTGTGTACGACGCAGCGCCGTACCACGTCGGGATCAGCTTGGTGAGCGCGAAGTTCGACACACCGACGAGGATCAGCGGCAGGATCGCGAGGAACGGGCTCGGCAGCGATTCGGCCGTGACGCGTTCCGGCTCGTTGACGAGCGACGTGCCGTAGCCCTCACCCTTCGCCATCGCCGAACGGCGACGCCATTCGAGATACGTGAGGCCGACGACGATGATGAACAGCGAGCCGATCGTGCCGAGTACCGGCGCGGCCCAGGCGGTCGTCTTGAAGAACGTGGTCGGGATGATGTTCTGGATCTGCGGCGTGCCGGGCAGCGAATCCATCGTGAACGAGAACGCGCCGAGCGCGATCGCGCCGGGCATCAGCCGTTTCGGGATGTTGCTCTGGCGATAGAGTTCGGCCGCGAACGGATAGACCGCGAACACCACGACGAACAGCGATACGCCGCCATAGGTGAGCAGCGCGCACACCGCGACGATCACCGCATTCGCGCGCGAGCGGCCGATGTAGCGGATCGCCGCATGGACGATCGACTCGGAGAACCCGGAGAGTTCGATCACCTTGCCGAACACGGCGCCGAGCATGAACACCGGGAAATACAGTTTGACGAAGCCGACCATCTTCTCCATGAAGATGCCGGAGAAGACCGGTGCGACGGCGGCGGGTTCGGTCATCAGGACCGCGCCGAGCGCGGCGATCGGCGCGAACAGGATCACGCTATAGCCGCGATACGCGGCAAACATCAGGAACGCCAGCGCGGCGAGGACGATCACGAAAGACAAGGGAGTCTCCTAATGGCTTTGGTTGTTGTTGGTTCGCGCGACGCGCCGCGGACCGGCTCAGGTTCGTGCAGGTTTCGTGCCATCGGCCGGATTGCGCCGCCGGACGTGGGTCCGCCGGAGACCGGCGGGCCCGCGCCGGTCGTTGTCTGACGATTCTACATAAAACGTCTCCATCCGGAGACGAAATGGCCGTCCGGCCAGCCCGTGGAATCGGGCAGGGCTTTCCCGGACAACGCATTGCGGCGTGTCTCCAGAGTGAGATAATCCGTCTCGTTCCGGAGACAGCCGGCCCAAAAATACACGGAGACGACGACACGATGATGAACGACTGGGCCCGCCTGCCCGTCAACTACGGCGACGTGCTGCGGCGCGCCGCCGAGTCGCTGTTCCGGACCTTCGAGGATTCGAGCGCGGGCACGGTGGTCGTCGATCGCGATGCGCGCGTCGTGTGGATGAACGAGCGGTACGCGGCGCGCTTCGGTTTCGCCGATCCGCAGCAGGCCGTCGGCCTCGACTGCGAGGCCGTGATCCCGAACAGCCTGATGCGCGAGGTCGTGTCGACCGGGCAGCCGATCCTGCTCGACATCATGGAGACGGGCCGCGAGCCGCTCGTCGTCACGCGCCTGCCGCTGAAGAACGAGGCCGGCGAGACGGTCGGCGCGATCGGCTTCGCGCTGTTCGACCAGTTGAAGACGCTCACGCCGATCTTTTCCCGCTACGCACAGCTTCAGCAGCAGCTGATCGCGACGCAGCGTTCGCTCGCGCAGGCACGCCGCGCGAAATACACGTTCGCGAGCTTCGTCGGCACGAGCGCCGCGAGCCTCGAAACCAAGCGCCAGGCGCGCCGTGCCGCGCAGGTCGATTCGCCGGTGCTGCTGCTCGGCGAGACGGGCACCGGCAAGGAACTGCTTGCGCATGCGATTCACGCGGCGTCGGCGCGCGCGCTCCAGCCGCTCGTGACCGTCAACGTCGCCGCGATTCCCGACACGCTGCTCGAAACCGAATTCTTCGGCGCGGCGCCCGGCGCGTACACGGGCGCCGATCGCAAGGGGCGCATCGGCAAGTTCGAACTGGCCGATCGCGGCACGCTGTTTCTCGACGAGATCGGCGACATGCCGCTGCCGCTGCAGGGCAAGCTGCTGCGCGTGCTGCAGGACAAGGAATTCGAGCCGGTCGGCTCGAACCGGATCGTGCGCGCGGATGTCCGGATCATCGCGGCCACGAGCGCCGACTTGCCGGCGCTGGTCGCGGCCGGGCGTTTTCGCGCGGATCTCTATTACCGGTTGAACGTGCTGACGATCCACGCGCCGCCGCTGCGCGAGCGCGCGTCCGACATCGCGGCGCTCGTCTACGCGACGCTCGAGGAGCTGGCCGCGCAGCACGGGCGCGCCGCGCATTGCGAGCTGACCGACGATGCGCTGCGGATGCTGTGTGCGTATCCGTGGCCGGGCAACGTGCGCGAGTTGCGCAACACGCTCGAACGCGCGCTGATGCTGTCGGACCGGTCGGTGATCGATGCGCGCGCGCTCGCGCCGTTCCTTGGGCCGGTGCGCGTATCGACGGACGGTGCCGCACCGGCGCAGCCGCCGGCCGTGCCACTGGTCGAACGGCGTGCGGGCGAGCGGCCTGCTGCGCCGGCCGCTTCGTATGCCGATGCATTGGCGGCGTGGGAGCGCCAGTTCCTGACCGATGCGCTGGCGGCCTGCGACGGGAAGGTGATGGACGCGGCCGCACGCATCGGGATCGGCCGCGCGACGCTGTACAAGAAACTGGCGGCGCTGGGCATCGACCGGTAAGCCAGACGGCCAGGCCGACGCGCTCGGACGTGAAGCATCGAACAGGAGATCACGATGAAACGGATCGGCATCGCACGGTGGCTGACCATGTTGCTGGCGACCTCTGCGTTCGCGCAGTCCGCCGACACCGATGCACCCGAGGCGCGGCGCAACTGGTACAACGATCCGTTCATCGCGCTGTCGCGCGACGTGGCCGAATGCCCGTTGCCGCTCGGCCCGTGGATGACCCGGGCCGAGATGACGGACGACGCGCATTACCGCGCCGAACGCGGCACAACCTGCTGGCTCGCGCATCGCTGCACGAAGCCGAATTCCTATATGTACGACGCACCGATCGCCGACGCCGTGAAGGCGCACTTCGCCGGCTCGGATCGGCTGCATGGCACGAGCCTGTGGATCACCGTGCAGCGACGTTTCATTTACGTCGAAGGATGTGCGGATACGGCGTTCGATCAGCAGGCGTTGCAGCGCGAACTCGAGGCGCTTCCGGACGTCGAGCAGGTGTTCGTTCGCATCACCGACGATCCGCGCAAGCGCTTGCCGTACAAGGCGCGCGGGCAACCCGGCCGTACGCCGAACTGACGGCCGAAGGGCCGCGCATGGCATACTCGCGACATTCAAAAAAAGGTTGACGGGAACAACAATGAAACACATGCTTGCGTCGGTCTGTCGGTGGCCTCGGGCAGCCGTTGTCTTGGCTCTGGTTGCAGGGCTCGGCGGGTGTGGCGGCAGCGCGCCGCTGTTCACTTCGGACGGGCGTCCGACCACCCAGGTGCAATGCACCGGCAGCGACTGGAGCAATTGCACGGACAACGCCCGGGCGATCTGCAACGGCGATTTCGAAGTGCTTCAGCAATCGCGCGATGACGCCACGCGAAATCTTCTCTTCGCGTGCAAGAAGAAGAGCGGTTATTGATCCCGAGATAACCGGCTGTGGCGACCACGATCGGGCGAAGCGTTTTTCTGTTGGCTGAGAGTCATCTATTTTTCACGAATAACACTCACGGAGTCCCATCCATATGGCGACCTACAGGCAACTGAGCGCGCAGCTCGAACGGCTTCAGCAAAAGATCGACAAGGAGCGTGAAAAGGCGATTGCCGATGCGATTGCCGATATCCGCGCGAAAATCGAGGAATACGACATTACGCCGGAAGAGCTCGGGTTTCGTCCGGCAGGCGCGGCCGCTGGTGCAGCCAAGCCGAAGCGTGTGTCGCCGCCGAAATATTTGAACCCGAAGACGGGTGAAACCTGGAGTGGCCGCGGGCGCTCGCCGACGTGGCTCGGCAAGAATCGCGAGCGTTTCCTGATCAAGGACTGACTCCCGAAAAACCTCACCTTTCGCGTACTGACTGACGGTGCGAACGGCCATGCGGCCGTCGCACCGTTTTGTTTTCGTGCATGCCCGGCGCGATTCCCGATGGCGTATTGATCGGCGACGCCGCGCAATTAACGGATCACGTTTTGCGAATTCGCTGCGATTCGACGGGATATCGCGGCGAATTCCGGTAAACAGCCGTGCAATTGCGCAGCACATGCGCATTGGCCTGCGCCATTCTCGTGGTGCACGCGTGCGGCGAATTCCGATCACCTTTCGTGTGTTGGCGCGTGGCGCCGTGCAATTCCCGAAGAGTCTCACCATGGCTCCTGTAAATCCTCACCTTTGACGAAGCGGGCGCAGCGTCGCGCTGCACGCCTGCACCGTGTGCGCCGGGCGAATGTGCTCGGCCGGCGCGCGGCGACGGCTTCCATGCTCGTGTTGCAGGCCCATGCTGCGAGCGTTGACGTGGGTCGAACAGTCGGCCGTTCGGCATATAGGCAGCCGCATGCGCTTCGCCTATGCTTGGGGTTCGCGTCGATCGGCGCATGGCCTGTCCGTGCCGCATGCCGATCGGGTCGTCTTTCGTTACCGCAGGGAGCCGATGTGACCGTTCGCCATCTCGATGCATTGTTCCAGCCCAAGTCCGTTGCGGTCGTCGGGGCGTCGTCGCGCGCGGGCAGTATCGGCGCGATGGTGTGGTCGCGCGTGCTCGACGGTGCATTCGAGGGGCCCGTGTGGCCCGTCAATCCGAAGTATCGTGACCTGCATGGGCATCCGGTCGTTGCCGATGTCGACCGGTTGCCCGCGCCGCCATCGGTGGCCGTGATCTGCACGCCGCCCGCGACCTGGGCCGGCATCGTGCGCAAGCTCGGCGAGCTCGGCACGCGCGTTGCGGTGATCGTCGGCGAGGCGCGCACCGATGCCGATCGCGCCGCGCTCGATCGCACGCTGAAGGCGGCGAAGCCGTTCGTCCTCCGTATCGTCGGACCGGGCAGCCTCGGCGTGCTGTCGCCTGCACGGCATGCGCATTTCGGCGCGCCGGCCTATACGGCGCGATCGGGCGGCGTCGCGTGGGTGTCGCAATCGAATGCGCTGACGAACGCGGTGCTCGGCTGGGCCGATGCACGGGGCCTCGGCTTTTCGCATGTCGTCGCGCTCGGCGGCGAGTCCGACGTCGACGCGGGCGACGTGCTCGACTATCTCGCGAGCGATCCCGGCACGCGCGCGATCCTGCTCGAACTCGATACCGTGCGCGCCGCGCGCAAGTTCATGTCGGCCGCGCGCGCGGCCGCACGCAACAAGCCGGTGCTCGCATTGCGCACCGGCCGCGCGGATCCCGGCGACGCGCTTTATACGGCGGCGTTCCAGCGCGCGGGGATGGTGCGGGTGGATGCGCTCGACGATCTGCTCGACGAGATCGAGACGCTCGGCGTCGGCCGCGTCACGGCGCGCGGCGCGGCCACGCTCGTGACGAGCGACGCGGGCGTCGCGAAACTCGCGGTCGATGCGGTGGCCGAGGTGCGCGACGTGCTGACCGACTGGTCGCCCGCGGCCACGTCGGCCGTGTCGGCGGCGCTGCCGCATCTCGCATCGCCCGGCAATCCGCTGACGCTGGGCGACGATGCGCGCCCCGAGCATTTTGCCGCGGCGGTCAAGGCGCTCGCGCCGTTCCCGCAAACGGGCACGCTGTTCGTCGTCCATTCGACTTCCCACAGCGCGCCGGCCGATGCGGTTGCGCACACGCTGATCGAATCACGGCAGTACGCGCATCGCGGCATCCTCGCGTGTTTCTTCGGCGCGGTCGACGCGGCGACGCGCGATGCGCTGCACGCGAACGGCATTCCCGTGCACACCACGCCGCAGCGGCTCGCGCGCGCGTATGCGCGTCTCGTCGACTACAACCTCGGGCGGCAACTGCTGATGCAAACGCCCGAAGGTACGCCGCTGCAGCCGGCCGAGTGCGTGGCATCCGCGCAGGCCGACGCGCGCCGGATGGTCGAAGCCGGCCTGCATGAACTGACCGGCGAAGCCGCGCTGCGATGGCTGTCTCATTTTGGCCTGCAGGGCGAGCCGGCCGTCGAGCCGTCCGGAAAGAAGGTCGTCGATGTCACCGTCGACATGTACGACGATTCGAACTTCGGTCCGGTGTTTCGCTATGCCGTGCCGCCTGCAGACGGCGTATCGGCGCCGTTCGTCGTCTATGGCCTGCCACCGCTGAACACCGTGCTTGCCCGCGCGGTGATGGAGCGCTCGCCGTATGCACGCAGCACGCCCATCGAGCCGACGCTCGACGCGTTGACGGCGCTGTCGCAGGTCGTCTGCGACGTGCGCGAAGTTGTCGCGATGTCGGTCACGCTGCGCGTGCTGTCCGACCGCGCGCACGTGATCGCGCCGCGCATCACGCTGGCCGCGGGGCGCAGCCGGCTCGCGATCATGCCGTATCCGCGCCACCTCGAGCAGACGCTCGAGTGGCGCGGCGAGACGGTGACGATTCGCCCGATCCGTCCGGAAGACGAGGCTGCGCACAACGAACTGCTCGGTGCGATGACGCCGGACGATCTGCGGATGCGTTTCTTCGGCGCGGTGCGCAGCTTCGATCATTCGCAGGTCGCGCGCATGACGCAGATCGACTACGACCGTGAGATGGCCTTCATCGTGTCGTTCACCGATGTGTCGGGGCGCGACCACACGCTCGCGGTGGTGCGCGCGGTGGCCGATCCCGACAACGAGACGGCGGAGTTCGCGATCGCGGTACGACCCGATCAGAAGGGCAAGGGGCTTGGTCGGCTGATGATGACGCGCATCATCGACTACGCGCGCTCGCGCGGAACCGCCTGGATGATCGGCGAGGCGCTGCGCGAGAACTCGGCGATGATTTCGCTGGCGAAGGCGTGCGGGTTTGCCGTGTCGACGACGGAGGAGCCGGGTGTCGTCGGCTTCAGGATGAAGCTGCAGCCGTAGCGCCCGTCTGCTGCGTGACGCGAGGCGGCGTTGCATGCAGTCGACGTCTCCGGCCTTCCGGCAGGTTGCGGATGTTTCAATTCAGGAATGCAGAGCATTGGAATCTCTCGCCCGAGCGAAGCGACCGCGAACGAGCCGGCGCCTGTTTGCAACGGAAATAACGACGCTCATTTGGCACCGCCAGAAGGGTGCTGCTTGCCGCGATATCCGTTCCGCGTCGCTGTTTTCCGCAAGGCGTCCGCGCGCATTTACCGCCGTATTCCCCCCTCGAAAATTCGAAGTTACCCAAAAGGTGAGACTTTTCGGGAGCTGTCGGTGAGCTTCTCCGGGAAGCTTGGGGTGAGCCGATACGGGAGCGCTTGGTGAGTCGATACGGGGGCACTCGGTGAGCCTTCCCGGGAGTGGCCGGTGAGCGTCTGCGGGAGGCGCCGGTGAGCCTTTCCGGGGCGCATCGGTGAGGGTCTGCGGGACGTATTGGTGAGGACATCCGGGAGCCCTGGGTGAGGGTCTTCAGGAGCCTGGGTGAGCTTTTTCGGGAGGGATAGGTGAGCGCTTGCGGGACGCAAAGGTGAGGCTTTTCGGGAGCGTCCGGATGCACGTCTTCCGCAAGCGCAACGCCGGCCTGGGCCGGCGTTATGCAGGGTGCGGGCACGCACGAACCGTGCCCGTGGCTACGTTCAGGCAGCGAGTTTCAGCGCGGCGTCGTTCACCTGGTCGCGCGAAATCGCGAGTTCCTCGAGGTGCGGATCGGCGTAGACCGCGCCGGTTTCGCGCTCGAGGCGGGCGATCGTCAGTGCACAGCGGGCGGTGTCCTTCGGCATCGCGATGAAGCGCTTGACCGACTCGCCGGACGTGAACGCTTCGAACAGCGCGCTGCGCACGTCGTCCGGGAGCGTCTTGGTCCACTGGTACGGCTTGCCGTTGAACGTGATCGACGGCGGCAGCGTGCGTTCCTTCTTGGTCGCCGTGATGAGCCCGTAGGTGCGGGCCGCGTCGCCGATCTGCTCGGGCGAGAAGAGTTCGTCGGGCGTGATGTCGAACTGCTCGATGTAGCTCTCGATCGCCTGCATTGCAGCGGTACGATCGTCGCGCTTCTTCTGCGCGCGCGCGACGATATCGCGCAGCTCGTCCGCCTCTTCGGGCGTGATCGTGAAGCTTGCCTGCTTCTGCTGAAGTTCGGAGAAACGCTGGAATTCTTGATCGTTCAGAAGTTTGGCCATGACATCCATCGGACACGACGGCCGCGACAACCGGCCGCCGTAGTTTTTGAGAGGGCCGCTATTTTAGCGTAGCGCCGTGGGCGCACGATATGGCACCGTGCATCGCGCTCCGCAGAGGGGTTGCGCGCGACCGGGGGCGACGCGATTGCGCCGCCCCCGGTGCGCTCCGCCGAGCCTGCGCGTCAGCAGGACTCGTCGCGGCACATCGACAGATGGGCGGCCGTCTCGCGCAACCCTTCGACGACCGTGTCGACGGGCGGCGCCATATGCGCATCGATCCGGCGCATGTACGGGCAGGTCAGCACCGCGATCGCATGGCCGGACGGCCCGAGGATCGGTGCGGTCAGGTCGGTCACACCGTACGCCTGGCGGCTGTCCTGGCGCAGGTAGCCGTCGTGCCGGACGGACTGGCACGCATACGCGAGTTCCTGCTCGTTCAATGGCGCTTCGCCCTTGACCTTGCGGTGCTCGGCGAGCATGTGCGCGCGCTGCTCGGCACCCTGGAACGCCAGCATCACGCGCCCCGATGCCGTATCGGCGAGCCCGACACGCGAGCCGAGCCGCACCGACACGCCCCACGGGCCGGGCCCGTCGACCTGCGCGATCACGAGCAGGTTGCCGCGATCGTAGACGGACAGGTGACACGATTGCTCGGCGGAATCGGCGAAACGCTGCATCGGCGGCAACGCCTCGGCGATCAGCCGGCTCATCGGCGGATGGCGGTGCGCGAGCGAGAACAGCTTGAGGCTGAGCGTGTAGCGGTCGCCGCCGGTCGAGCGCATCACGTAGCGGCGCGCGACGAGGCGTTCGAGCATCCGGTAGATCTCGCTCGCGTTGCGGCCGAGTTCCTTCGTGATTTCGGTGCGGGTGAGGCCTTCTTTCTGCTCCGACAGGAGTTCGAGAATGTCGAGACCCTTGTCGAGCGCGGGTGCGCGATAGCGGTCGATTGCGCCCATCGATTCCCGTGCGTCGCAGCCGGGAAGCAGGTCGTTGGTTGTTTGCATTGTCGGTGTGAAGTTGGGGGGATTACTGTCGATCGATTGGCGACGCACGCTGGCCGATTCTGCAACACGCTTGTGTCGAGCCCGCGTGTGGCGACGAACGCCATCCGTTTGAGCTTAACAACAAACATTTAGTGTGCAATGCAGCGTCTTTTTACCGATCGTTACCGAACAAGAACGGATCGATTCACTTTCAGGATGACAGGGAAGCCCCGAATACCCGGTATTCATGACAGGTGGCACCGGTTCAAGGTATTCGAAAGGAAATCGGACGGCGGCGCTGCCCGCGATGCTGCGTCGCAGCGTCCGCGGGCGCACCAATAGTTGGTATCCGTCGCGCGTCATTTCACGGCGCGCGGCCGATGGTACAAAGACTGGCGGGCCAGCGACGGTGCGGCCGCGCGTGAAGCCGGCCGGTATGGGCCGGACCATGTCGCGGGTGCCGGGCCGTCGTCGCCGATGCGCAGACCGGCGGCTGCCCGTTCGATGCGCGCCGTACTTCCCGTGCGGCGCCACGATCGCTGCGCCCGCGCGACCCTCGCGCGTCGAACGGCATGCCGGATTCGGTACCGACGCGTGCAATCGACGATCGACAATCAGTCCGGCGCGCGGCCGTGAAGGGCCGCGTTGGCCGGTATCCTGTCCCATTCGACAACAGAGGTTGATCACGATGAAACTGCTTCGCTATGGCCCGTCCGGCCAGGAAAAGCCCGGGATTCTCGACGCGGACGGCCGGATTCGCGACCTGTCCGCGCATGTGCCGGACCTGTCCGGCGACGTGCTGTCCGACGCGGGTCTCGCGCGGTTGCGCGCGATCGATCCCGCCACGCTGCCGCTGGTGGCAGGCGAGCCGCGCATCGGTGCGTGCGTCGGGCAGGTCGGCAAGTTCATCGGCATCGGCCTGAACTATGCCGATCACGCGGCCGAAGCCGGCATGCCGGTGCCGAAGGAGCCGGTCGTGTTCGGCAAGTGGACGAGCTCGATCTGCGGCCCGAACGACGGCATCGATATCCCGAAGGGCTCGGTCAAGACCGACTGGGAAGTCGAGCTGGGTGTCGTGATCGGCACGGCCTGCAAGGACGTCGACGAAGCGCGCGCGCTCGATTACGTCGCGGGCTACTGCGTCGTCAACGACGTGTCCGAGCGCGAATGGCAGATCGAGCGCGGCGGCCAGTGGGACAAGGGCAAGGGCTTCGACACGTTCGGCCCGATCGGTCCGTGGCTCGTCACGCGCGATGAGGTGCCCGATCCGCAGCGTCTCGACCTGTGGCTCGAAATCGACGGCCACCGTTATCAGAACGGCAACACGCGCACGATGGTGTTTACCGTCGCGCAGCTGATCGCTTATCTGTCGCGCTGCATGACGCTGCAGCCGGGCGACGTGATCACGACCGGCACGCCGCCGGGCGTCGGCATGGGCATCAAGCCGTCACCGGTATTCCTGAAGGCCGGCCAGATGGTGCGCCTCGGTGTCGAAGGGCTCGGCGAGCAACTGCAGCGCACGCGCGACGCGCGATAGCCACGCACCCGGCGATTCCGTCGAACGACCGCCACCGGCAGTTCAAAGATAAGGGCCCGATTCCGCATTGCGCGGAATCGGGCCCTTGTCTTTGGTATGCGAGCGCGATTACACGACGTTGTCGAGTTCGCAATGCGCTTCCAGCCGATATCCGTCGGGATCGACGACGAACGCTGCGTAGTAGCCGGGGCCGTAGTGTTCGCGCTTGCCGGGCCCGCCGTTGTCGCGGCCGCCGTGCTCGAGTGCGGCACGGTAGAACGCGTCGACTTCGACGGGCGAAGCGGCCTTGAACGACAGGTGCATCCCCGAGTCGGGATCGGGGGCGACAGGGCGGGGCGCATATTGCAACCACAGCTGCGGCTCGGTTGCGCCGTACCCGATGGATTCGTCGTCGGTATGCAGCCGTTTGTAGCCGAGTGCGCCGAGCGTGCTGTCGTAGAAGGCTTGGCTGCGGCCGACGTGTGCAACGCCGAACGATAGGTGATCGATCATCTGTTGGCTCCTTGGACTGAGAGGGGACTTCGGTGCGGCAACGTTGTTTTAACCACCATGCTGGTTATGTTAGGAAGCGCTTGTGGGCTTGTCAACCGGCATGGTGGTTAGATACGATCCGGGCATGAGCGATACGCAACCTTCCGTCACGATGGACTGCCTGATTCCGGCGCCGCCCGAAACCCTGAGCATCGATTTCGCGAACACGCTGTACTGGCGCGGCAGCGATCCGCCGACGGAAACCTTCGGCACGATAGACAACCTGCTGGCGTGGTGTCGCGAGCAGGCAAGCGTGCCGGCCGGGCTGGTGGAAGCGTGCCGTGCGCACGGCGAAGCGGCGGGTGAACCGGCCATGCTCGCGCACGCGCTTGCGTTGCGCGAGGCGCTGTATCGGCTCTTTCTTGCGCAGGCCGAACAGCGCGAGCCGCAGGCCGACGATCTCGCGCTGCTCGGCGGCTTCCTGGCGGAAGCGGCGCCGCGTGTCGCGCTGGCACGGATCGATGGCGGTTATGCGTGGCGGATCGGGGAGGGGCGTGCGACGCTGGCGGGGCTGCTGAGCCCGGTCCTGTGGTCGGCGATCGACCTGCTCGGCGGTGCGCGGCTCGCGAAGGTCAAGCGTTGCGCGAACGACGCCTGCCAGTGGCTGTTCATCGACGACAGCAAGAACGGCAGCCGCCGCTGGTGTTCGATGTCGTCGTGCGGCAATCGCGCGAAGGCGTACCGCCACTATCACAAGGCCGACTGACGGTCGGCCCGTTCACTGCGCGGCAGCCGCCCCTATTTATTTCGCCGACAACTTCCGCCACAGCGTCGTCTTGCTGATGCCGAGCATCGCGCACGCGCGGTCGCGGTTGCCGCCGCATGCGTCGAGCACCGCGCGGATCTCGTCGGCTTCCGCGCGACGGCGGCGCGCGTGCAGCGTCTGCGCATCGTCGGCGTCGGCCGCATCGGGTGGCGCCGCGAACAGCTCGGGCGCGATCGCCTGCAGCGCGTCGGGGTCGAGCGTGCCGCATGCGGCGGCCGGATCGTTTTCGTCGGCTTCCTCGGCCAGCTCCACAGCGATCCGCTCGATCACGTTCTGCAGTTCGCGCACGTTGCCGGGCCACCGGTAGTGCGCGAGCGCGGCCTGTGTCGCGCCGAGCACGCGCGCGGCATCGGCGGCGTCGCGCAGA
>NZ_VWWH01000108.1:0-19959 GCF_011753045.1 Burkholderia sp. Ap-955 | reverse complement strand
CGGCGGCCGAGTGCCGCGACTTCGGCGACGAGCGCGTCGGCCGCCGCATGCGGCGCGCCGTGGCTGCGCTGCAGCGCGACGTCCCAGCCGCGCCGGGCGAATCCCGTCGCGAGCGCACGACCGATCGACGCAGCGTCGGCCGCGCTGCCCAGGGCACCCGTGACGAGCGCCACGCGCTGGGTCGACGTATCGGCTGAAACGGTCATTTACAATGCCGGGATGAACCCGAAAGCTCACGAACCCGCTAGTTTACCTGCTCCCGGCCCTGACGCGCTTGCGCAGTCCGAAACCCTCGCCGCGCAACTGCGCGACGAGATCGCGGCGGCCGGCGGCTGGCTGCCGTTCGACCGCTTCATGGAGCGCGCGCTGTATGCGCCCGGCCTCGGTTATTACAGCGGCGGCGCGCGCAAGTTCGGGCGCCGCGCCGACGACGGCAGCGACTTCGTCACCGCGCCCGAGCTGTCGCCGCTGTTCGCGCAGACGCTCGCCCAACCGGTCGCGGAAGCGCTCGCGGCGAGCGGCACGCGCAGCGTGATGGAATTCGGCGCCGGCACGGGCAAGCTCGCGGCCGGGCTGCTCGCGGCGCTCGACGCGCAGGGCGTCGAACTCGACGCCTACCTGATCGTCGATCTCTCGGGCGAGCTGCGCGAGCGGCAGCGCGACACGATCACGGCCGCCGCACCGACGCTCGCCGCGAAGGTGCGCTGGCTCGACGCGCTGCCCGAGCGGTTCGACGGCGTCGTGGTCGGCAACGAGGTGCTCGATGCGATGCCGGTGCGCCTGTTCGCGAAGGCGGGCGGCGCATGGCAGGAGCGCGGTGTTGCGCTCGACGCGCGGCAGGCGTTCGTGTTCGAGGACCGTCCGGCCGCACCGGCCGGCCTGCCGCCGGTGCTCGCGGGTCTTGACGATGCGGACGACGGCTACGTGACCGAGACGCACGAGGCCGCGCTGGCGTTCACGCGCACCGTCTGCACGATGCTCGGGCGCGGCGCGGTGCTGCTGGTCGACTACGGCTTTCCCGCGCACGAGTACTACCACCCGCAGCGCGACCGCGGCACGCTGATGTGCCACTACCGTCATCATGCGCACGACGATCCGTTCCTGTACCCGGGGCTGCAGGACATCACCGCGCACGTCGAATTCACCGGCATCTACGACGCGGCCGTCGCGACGGGCGCCGATTTGCTCGGTTACACGTCGCAGGCGCGCTTCCTGCTGAACGCGGGCATCACCGACGCGTTGTCCGCGATCGATCCGTCGGATATCCATGCGTTCCTGCCGGCCGCGAACGCGGTGCAGAAGCTGATTTCCGAAGCCGAGATGGGCGAGCTGTTCAAGGTGATCGCGTTCTCGCGCGGCATCGACGGCACGCTCGACGCGTTCGCGCGCGGCGACCGCTCGCACGCACTCTGACGGGAGCCGACATGCTGCGCTGGCTGATGACGTCGTTCGTCGCGGTGATGATCCTGACGCGCTGCTGGCCGTGGCTCGGCAAGCTCGGCATCGGGCGGATGCCGGGCGACGTCACGCTGACGCTCGGCGGGCGGCGCTACCCGTTCCCGTTCATGTCGACGCTGGTGCTGACGATGCTGCTGTCGATGGTGGCGCGGCTGCTCTAGGGCCTGTTCACGCTGATAACGGGCCCTAAGCCGCGCAGAAAAGAGCGGCAGGCGTCACAGCTCGATTTCGCCGAGGATCCGGTGCGCGAGCGCCTTTGCCTCCTCGAACGCTTCCTCCTCGCTGGGGCTCGTCGAGTGGACGTCGTAGCGCGTGTTCTCGGTGTCGTCCCCGTCGTCCCGCGCGAGGATCACGTAACCCTGGAACTGCCCGTTGCCCGCATGCTGGGTATGCGCCTTGGCCGTGTAGATGCCCTTCGTGAACGTGTTGGTGTCCATGGTGCTCTCCCGCAAAAGGACACTTCATCGTAGCACTGCGGCGCAGCATGTACAGCGCGGCTTATCGGTGACCGAACGGGGGCCGGCCGCCATCCTTCCCGTCATCGTTCGATCAGTGCGACGACCTCGTCGAGCGTCGGCGCGTGCGCGCCCGTATGGCGGCAGGCCGCGGCGCCCGCCGCCAGCGCGAACACGAGGTGCTCGCGCCACGTTCGCTGCGGCGCGGCCATCAGGCTGAACAGCATGCCGCCGATCGACGCGTCGCCCGCGCCGACGGTGTCCGCCACCTCGACGCGCGGCGGGCTCGCTTCATGCACGTCGCCGTCCGCGTAGAGCGTCGCCGCCTGCGCGCCGCGCGTGACGAGCACCGCCGCGCGCGGGTTCAGCGCGCGCACCGCGCCAACCGCGTCGGGGCCGTCGCCGCCGAACAGGTGCCGCAGGTCCTCGTCGGACACCTTGATCAGGTCGGCGAGCGCGGCCATCTTCTCGAGCGTCGGCCGGAACGCGGCCGTCATCAGGTTCCGGACGTTCGGGTCGAAGCTGATCTTCACGCCGCGCGCGTGCAGGTCGGCCGCGAGCGCGGCCAGCGTGCCGGCGAGCGGTTCGCGCACGAGGCTGATGCAGCCGAAGTGTGCCCATTTCACGTGGTCGGTCCAGCCGGCCGGCAGTCGCGCCGGATCGAACGCGAGGTCGGCGCTCGCTTCGCCGATGAAGAAGTACGCGGGCGGGCGCGTCTCGTGGACGATCGCGAGCAGCGGCGGCCGTGCGACGCGCTGCAGGAAGCGCAGGTCGAGCCCGGCCGCTTCGCTCGTGTGCCACAGCACGTCGGAGAAGCAGTCTTCGCCGATCGAGCCCGCGAGCGCGCTCGGCACCCCGAGCCGCGCAACCGCGCGCGCGACGTTCCAGCCGGCGCCGCCCGGCACCGAGGTCCATTGCGCGTCACCCGCGCGCACCATGTCGGTCAGGATGTCGCCCGCCGACACGAAAGCCGGAAACGTGCCGCCGCTCATTGCGTCGGCTCGCTGCGCTGCGCTGCGCGCGCGAGGGTCGCGAGCACGTCGTAGCACGCGCCCATCGTGTGATAGTCGGTCTTGCCGGCCGGGCTCTTCTCGTCGCTGTACTTGCGGTTGTCGCAGGTGAGGATGCGGTACCACGCGCCGTAGCGGTGATCGACGAAGTGCGCCCAGCTGTAGCGCCAGATCTCGTCGTACCAGTCCCAGAAGCGCTCGCTGCCGGTGCGCGCGCCGAGCATCGCGGCGGCCGCGAAGGTTTCCGCCTGCACCCAGAAATACTTGTTGTGGTCGCAGATCGTGAAGTCGGGGCCGAAGCCGTAGTACAGGCCGCCGTGATCGGCGTCCCACGCGTGCGTGAGCGCCGCGTCGAACAGCTCGGCCGCGCGCGGCACGAGCCAGTCGAGCGGGCGGTGCCGCTCGAGGATCAGCAGCAGCTTCGCCCATTCGGTCTGGTGCCCGGGCTGGAAGCCCCACGGACGGAAGATGTTCGAGCTGTCTTCCTTGTTGTAATCCCAGTCGACCGACCAGTCCGCATGGTAGTGCTCCCACACGAGCCCGCCCGACAGCGCGGCCTGGCGCTGCGTGATGTGGGACGCAAGCTTTTCCGCGCGATCGAGGTACGTGAGGTGGCCGGTCGCCTCGTACGCGGCGAGCAGCGCCTCCGTCATGTGCATGTTCGCGTTCTGGCCGCGGTACGACGACACGATCCAGTTCGGCGTCGCGTCGTCCGCATAGAGGCCCGCGGCCGCATCCCAGAAACGGTGCTCGGCGAGCTCGAAGGTGGCCGCGATCAGCGGGCGGGCCTCGTCGAGGCCGGCCATCGTCGCGTGCGCGGCCGCGAGCAGCACGAACGCGAGCCCGTAGCAGTGGCGCGTGCCGTCGAGCGTCGCGCGCTTCGCGCCGTCGCGCCAGTCGAGCTCCCAGTCGTAGCCCTGCAGTGCGTCGTCCCAGTGCGCGTCGCGCAGGAAGCGCAGCCCGTGGCGCGCATATTCCAGGTGGCGCGGATCGCCGAAATGCCGGTACGCCATCGCGTAGTTGAAGACGAACCGGCAACTGCTGACGAGGTGGCGCGACGTGCGGTTGTAGATGCTGCCGTCGTCGCGGAAGTAGTGGTAGAAGCCGCCCGTCGGGTCGAACGCGTTCGTGGCGTAGAAGCGCAGCGTGTCCTCGATGTGCGACAGCAGGAACGACGGATCGCGGAAACTCGCGACGAACGGCGCGGCTTGCGTGTGGGTGGCCGGCGCGGCCGTGCAGGGTTGGACCGGGGGCATGTTCATGATGATTCGGTGACCGTGGCGGTATCGAGTGCCGGGGAGCCGGCGGGCTGGCTGCTGGCCCGCACGATCAGCTCGACGGGCAGGGAAATCTCGGTGCGCTCGGGCGCTTCCGCGAGCAGCAGCTCGACGCCGCGGCGGCCGAGCGCCTCCTTGTCGACCGCGAGCGTCGTGAGCGGCGGGCTCGCGTGCGCGGCGGCCGGGATGTTGTCGAAGCCGACGATCGCGATGTCGTCGGGAATGCGCAGCCCGCGCGCGGTGCAGACGCGCTGCGCGGCGAGCGCGGCCGCGTCGTTGTACGCGAAGACGGCTTCCGGGCGCGGGCCCGGCGCGTCGAGCAGCTGTTCCATCGCCCGTGCGGCGCCGGTATCGGGATCGAGCCCTGCATCGATCGTCACTTCGTACGCGGGATCGAACAGCCGCCCGGCCTCGAAGAACGCGCGCCGGTAGCCGATCGCGCGCTGCGCGATGCTGTAGTGCGCGGGCGAGCCACCGATGAACGCGATCCGCGTGCGGCCGGTGGCGAGCAGGTGGCGCATCGCGAGCGCCGCGCCCGTCGCGTTGTCGATGTTCACCGAGCGCAGCCCGGGCGCCCACAGGTCGATCAGCACGAGCGGTCGGCCGGTCGCGGCGAGCGCCTCGATCGTCTCGGGCTCGATGAAGCCGGCCACCGCGATCGCGTCCGGCGCGTGCGGGCGCATCTGGCGCAGCACGTCGTCGTTCGGCCCGACCGTGAGCAGCGTCGGCACGATGCCGCGCTCGCGGCACGCGTCCTCGACGCCGTGCAGCACGTGCGAGAAGAACGGGCTGGCCGGAAAGCGGTTGTGCTGGCGATGCAGCAGGAAGGTGAGCCGGCGGATGCGCGGCCGCAGTTGCGCGGGATCGTAGCCGAGCCGCTGCGCGATCTCGACGATGCGCGCACGCGTGGCTTCGGACAGGCCCGGCTGGTTTTTCAGCGCGCGCGAGACGGTGCCGATCGAGACCTCTGCCGCCCGCGCCACATCGCGAATGGTCGTACCCATCGTTCGGGGTCCGGTTTGTTTAGGGTGAAAGCGATTGTATAGTAAAACGGATCGCGGAATTCGGGCCGGATAGCCGGGGAATACCCGATAATTACCGGTTTTTAAGCGCTAATCTGCGAAAACACCGTTACTAAAAATACTAAACAAAACACGAAAAAGGCAAGGTGGACGTGCGGGTGCCTGGCGAGGGGGAAGCGGATGGAAAATGGCCCGGCTTCACGCATTCGCGCGAGTCGTGCCCGGCTGCCTTCGCGGGCTGCCGGAAAGGCGCTATGCAACTAACGGTCTGGCTGCCCGGCGGGCGAATGCGCGCCCCCGCCGCACCGGGCGCCGCCGTGTCTCCAGGCGGCGGTCGCCCGCCGTTCAGCGTATCGCCACGGCCGGCGGTTCGCCGTGATGGCGCAGCGCGGCGCGGCCCGCATCGAGGTCGACGACCGCGAGCCCATCCGGCTGCTGTTTCGCGCGCCGCTTCGCGAGCGCGGCGACCGACGCGATCTCGTCGCTGCCGTAGCGCTTCGCGCCGTGCGCGCCGGCCGCCACGCCGACCGCGCCGATCGCCATCGTCACGAAGCCGAAGAACGCCGGGTTGCCGTGGCGGTCCTCGCCGTGCAGGCCGCCCGCCTGCCGGTCGGCCTGCGTGTAGAAGAGCCGCGCGCCTTCGTTGAAGCGGGCGATCGCGTCGGCGGCGCGTTCGCGCCAGTCGGCGCGCTGGAACAGCACGAGGAAATCGTCGCCGCCGACGTGCCCGAGAAAGTCGCGCTGCGGGTCGCACACGCCGGCCAGCACCGTCGCCGCGAACTTCAGCACCTCGTCGCCCTGCCAGTAGCCGTACTGGTCGTTGAACGGCTTGAACTGGTTCAGGTCGACGTAGCACGCATGAAAGCCGGCGTCGCGCTGGAGCAGCCGGTCGATGTGCGCGCTGATCGGGATGTTGCCGGGCAGGAACGTCAGCGGATTCGCGTAGCGCGCGGCCTCGATGCGCATCTCGGTCACCGCGCGCACCAGGCTCTCGCCGGTGCCGAGCCCGACGTAGCGGCCGTGTTCGGTGATCACGAAGCCGTCCGCGAGATAGCGCTGGTCATGGCTCGCGAGCAGCATCGCGAGCTGCTCGAAGGTCGTCGCGTTGTCGATCATCAGCGGCGCGTCGTTCGCGAACTGCAGGCACGGCTTCTTCCCGAACACCTCGCGGTGATACGGCAGCGCGAAGCGGTCGATGAAGCCGCGGCGATTCACGAGCGCGACGGGCCGCCCGCGTTCGACGAGCGCGACCGCATGCAGGTCGGGCATCCGGTTGAACAGGTCGAGCACGTCGTTGCTGGTCGCGTCGCGCGGCAGCGCCGGCGCGGGCACCAGCATCTTCCCGGCGATCGTGCCGGCCGGCCGCACCGAGCGCGTCGCGCCGGGAAACACCGCGATGTGCGGCGCGCGGATCGCATCGCGCGCGGCCGGCGCGACGACCCGCGACGGCTGCGCGTTCGGCCGGCCGAGCAGGAAGCCCTGCACGCAGCAGATGCCCATGTCGCGCACGACGATCAGGTCGCGTTCGTTCTCGATGCCTTCCGCGATCAGTTTCGCGCCGCTCGCCTGCGCGAAGTGCTGCATCGCCTTCACGGCTTCGAACTTGAGCGGATCGCGGGCGATGTCGTGGATGAAGAAGCGATCGATTTTCACGACATCAGGATGCAGGCGCAGCCACAGGTTCATGCTCGCGTTCGCGGTGCCGTAGTCGTCGAGCGCGAACTGGATGCCGGCGTCGCGCAGCGACGCGACCGCCGGCCCGATCTGGGCGACGTTGGGAATCGCATTCTGCTCGGTCAGCTCGATCACGATGCGCTCGGCGCCGATCCGCGCGCGGACGAGGAGCTGGCGTGCACGCTCGCGTTCGCTGGCGAGCTTCAGGATCGTCCCGGCGCTGAAGTTGAGGAACAGCTTGCCGTCGCAGCCGAGTGCCGCGAACGCGTCGAGGCAGGTGCGCGCGGCCGCCTGTTCGAGCGCGATCGTTTCGCCTTCGCGCGCGGCCTGCGCGAACAGCGCGGCGGGCGGCTCGAGGTCGGTGCCGCGCGGGCCGCGTATCAGGCCCTCGTAGCCGACGACCGTCCCCGACCCGAGATCGACGATCGGCTGGAAGACGGCGGCGAGCGCGCGATCCGCGATCAGGCGCGTGATGCTGGCGGCAGCGGAATCGGAGTGGGGCGCGGGCATGGGCGAGGGCAGCCGAATCGACGGGACGCCCGACATAACGGCATCGCCCGCGGAGAATTGAATGAAGATTTCGTGACACGATGGGCGCTGCTGGTGCATCGCGCTCGGGCGCAATTGGTGCGCATTGGGAAGGGGGCGGCAGTGAGGCGGTGAGGCGGTGAGGCGGTGAGGCGGTGAGGCGGGAAGGCGGGAAGGCGGGAAGGCGGGAAGGCGGGAAGGCGGAAAGGCGGGAAGGCGGGAAGGCGGGAAGGCGGGAAGGCGGAAAGGCGGAAAGGCGGAAGGCGGAGGGCAAGAGCGCCGGGACGGCCCCCCGCGATGACCGTCCCGCCGCCCTGCTCGTCAGCGCTTGCCCGCGCTCAGCGCGCCGGACGCCGACCCCGCGTCGCCCTCGTCGTGCTCGCCGCTCATGTCGCGCGCCCCCCAGCGCTGCGCGAGCGCCGCGCACGCCATCAGCTGGATCTGGTGGAACAGCATCAACGGCAGCACGATCGCGCCGACCGCGTTCGCCGAGAAGATCACCTTCGCCATCGGCACGCCGGCCGCGAGGCTCTTCTTCGACCCGCAGAAGATGATTGTGATCTGGTCGGCGCGGTTGAAGCCGAGCCGCTTGCTGACGAACGCGGTCAGCAGCAGCGCGATCGCGAGCAGCACGAGGTTGACGACCAGCAGGCCGCCGAGTGCGCGCGGCGGGATCTGGTGCCACAGGCCTTCGTTGACGGCCTCGCTGAAGGCGACGTAGACGACGAGCAGGATCGAGCCCTGGTCGACGAAGCGCAGCACGCCGCGGTTGCGGTCGATCCAGCCGCCGATCACGGGGCGCAGCAACTGGCCGGCGATGAACGGCACGAGCAGCTGCATCACGATGCTGCCGACGGTGCTCCACGGCGACGCGGCGGCGGCCGACTGCGACGTGATCATCAGCCCGACGAGCGCCGGCGTGACGAAGATCCCGAGCAGGCTCGATGCGGATGCCGCGCAAACGGCGGCCGGCACGTTGCCCTTCGCGATCGACGTGAACGCGATCGACGACTGGACCGTCGACGGCAGCGTGCACAGGAACAGCACGCCCGCGTACAGCGTCGGCGTGACGAGCGGCTGCAGCACGGGTTTCAGCGCGAGGCCGAGCAGCGGGAACAGCGCGAACGTGCTGAGCAGCACGACCGCATGCAGCCGCCAGTGGGTCGCACCCGCGATGACGGCTTCGCGCGACAGCTTCGCGCCGTGCAGGAAGAACAGCAGGCCGACGGCGATGTTGGTCGCCCAGTTGAACGCGTGGGCGGCCGGGCCGCGGCACGGCAGGAGGCTCGCGAGCACGACGGTGCCGACGAGCGCGAGCGTGAAGTTGTCGGGAAGAAAACGGGGACGGGCCATCGGGAACTCGATTCGGAAACGACGGAGGCGCGCGTTGCGCGCGCGGATGGCGCCATTGTCCCGGTCGACGATTCACTACACAAATGCATTGTGGGAATCGATTGATGAGCCAATCTCATGCAGCAGCGTTCGCGGCACGGGCCCCGCCGGGCGCAAAACGGCGGAAGAATGTTCTGTCGCGGTCGCGCCCGGAAGTGAAAAAACCTAGCAGTAACATGGTGTTACACCGATGCCGGCGACATAACATTTTTTGGCTCGACACGCTTTCGGCCCGCCCATAAATTACTGATGAAAGCCTTGGGTCGGCCGAAAGGAGCCGGCGGCGGGCGTGGACAGGCACTGAACGATGACGGAACGGGTGAAACGGAAGATCGGACGATGGGTGGCAGGCGTGCTCGGCGCGCTGCTGTTGCCGCTCGCGCTCGCGCAACCGCCTCACGGCGGTTATGCGTTCGGCGGCCACGGCTTCGGTGGCGGCGACATGCACGCGTACGGTCAGCCGGCAGGTGGTGGGCCCGTCTGGCGCCGCGTGGCGCCCCCGGCCGGTGCACGCGCCGGCGGCGTGAACGGCTACGGCTCCCGCTGGGGCCTGCGCCCGACGCCGTCGTATGGCCATTACGCCGCGCAAAGCCCGTATCGTCCGATCAGCGCCGACGCGCGCCAGGTGCCGCGCCCGCCGGGCGGCGGCAACGTGCCGCTGCGTGCCGGGTCGATCCGCGCCGACGTCGCGCGCTACAACGAGGAGCGCGGCGGACGCCCGATGCCGCCGCCCCGCTCGCAGGAAGAGCCTGCGCACTCGCCGTATTTCTCCCCGTTCTACCGAAACTGAGCGCCCGCGCGCTCGTCCCTCCGGCGGCTGATGCGAATTCGCCACAGTCGCGCACAGATTTCCGCTGATTTTCCCGTCGCATTGCGCTATCTTTCGCGCCCGGCTCGCGTGTGCCCCGCTGCCGTCCCGCCGCGCGACCGCGTTCGTGCGGGGCCGCCGGCAGGCGCCCGGCCATGTATCAATTCCGCGAAGTTAATGCCGCCGCTATACCCGCAATAAGTGTGCGCAATTTTGACCGGACGAATGATCCGTAAAGATGGCTGCGCCCCATACGACGCAAGCACTCGGCTCCAAAAAACAACGCTCGCGCCACTTATCGACAATTCGACAAAATCTGGAGATCCAATGAAAGCATTCGCACGCCGTGCGTCGCGCACGTCCGTCAAGCTGATCGCCGCGGCTGCCTGCGTGGCGGCTACCGCTCCCGTCCATGCACAGTCGAGCGTGTCGCTCTACGGTCAGGTCGACGAATGGGTCGGCGCAACCAAGTTCCCGGGCGGCAACCGCGCGTGGAACGTGAGCGGCGGCGGGATGTCGACGTCGTACTGGGGCTTGCACGGCGCCGAGGATCTCGGCAACGGCTACAAGGCGATCTTCACGCTGGAAAGCTTCTTCCGCGCGCAGAACGGCCAGTTCGGCCGCTTCCAGGGCGACACGTTCTTCGCACGCAACGCCTACGTCGGCATCGATTCGCCGTACGGCACGGTGACGGCCGGCCGCCTGACGACGCACCTGTTCCTGTCGACGATCCTGTTCAACCCGTTCTACGACTCGTACACCTTCTCGCCGATGGTGTACCACGTGTTCCTCGGCCTCGGCACGTTCCCGACCTACCCGAGCGACCAGGGTGCCGTCGGCGATTCGGGCTGGAACAACGCGCTGTCGTACACGTCGCCTTCGTTCGGTGGCCTGAATTTCGGCGCGATGTACGCACTCGGCAACCAGGCCGGCGACAACGGCTCGAAGAAGTGGAGCGCGCAGTTCAACTATGCGAACGGCCCGTTCGCGGCGACCGCGGTCTATCAGTACGTGAACTTCAACAACGGCCCGCGCGACCTGAGCGCGCTGGTGACCGGCATGAAGAGCCAGGGCATCGCGCTGGTCGGCGCGACCTACGACCTGAAGCTGGTGAAGCTGTTCGGCCAGTACATGTATACGAAGAATGACCAGGTCGCGGGCAGCTGGCACGTGAATACCGCGCAGGGCGGCGTGTCGGTGCCGCTCGGCGTTGGCAACGCGATGGCGTCGTACGCGTACTCGCGCGATTCGGGCGGCCTCGACCAGACGCGCCAGACGTGGGCCGTCGGCTACGACTATCCGCTGTCCAAGCGCACCGACGTCTACGCTGCGTACATGAACGACCACATCAGCGGCCTGTCGACCGGCAACACGTTCGGCGCCGGCATCCGCGCGAAGTTCTGACGCACACGCGCGACCGGCGCGCCGGACGGCGCGAAAAGTGCGTCCAGACTGCATGTTTTTCACGCCAGAACGGCGCCGCCACCCGCGGCGCCGTTTTGCCTTTGTTGACCTTTCTGTTTCCCCGCCTTTGTTACCCTATCTCGTAATTGGAACATTCCCCGTCATTACGAGCGAGTTCGATGGATACCCTCGTCAGCATGAATGTGTTTCGCTACGTCGTCGAAGTGGGCAGCTTCGTCGGCGCGGCCGAGCGCATGCAGATGTCGGCTGCGATGGCGAGCAAGCACGTGATGCATCTCGAGCAGCAGCTCGGTGCGCGGCTGCTGCATCGCACGACACGACGCGTCGCCCCTACCGAGGCGGGACGCGAATACTATGAGCGCCTCGTGCAGGCGCTGTCCGAACTCGACGAAGCCGGGCAGGCCGTCGGCGCCGCGAGCGTGGTGCCGCAAGGCAGGCTGCGCGTGACGTCGCTGTCGGCGTTCGGGCTGCGCCACGTGATGCAGGCCGTCACCGATTATGCGGGCCGGTTCCCGGACGTGACCGTCGACATGACGCTGTCCGATCGCGTGGTCGACCTGATCGAGGAAGGCTACGACGTCGCGGTGCGCGCGGCGCCGAACGGATTGAAATCGTCGTCGCTGGTCGCGCGGCAGATCGCGACCGCGCACATCCTGCTGGTCGCGTCGCCCGAGTATCTCGAGAAGCACGGCACGCCCGCGACGATCGGCGATCTCGCGCACCACAACTACCTGCGGCGCGACTCGAATTCGACGATGCTCGACTCGCTGGTGATCGACGCGGCCGCCGCGTCGCGCGTGAACCTCAACGGCAACCTGATCGTGAACCATCTCGAAGGGCTGCGTGCGGCCGTGCTCGCGGGCGCGGGCATCGCGCTGCTCGGCACCGAGGTGGTCGGCGACGACATCGAGTCCGGCCGGCTCGTGCCGGTGCTGCTCGATGCGGTGCCGCCGCACGAGGCGCCGATCTACGCGGTCTACGCGAGCCGTCGTCACGTGTCCGCGAAGGTGCGTTCGTTCGTCGACTTCCTGGCGGCGCGTTTCGAAGGGCAGTCGCTGTGCCCGTCGATCGAATCGCGCCTGCGCGTGCTGCCGATCACGCGGATGAAGCGCGCGGTCTGAGCCGTCTTTCCCGCGGCAGCGGGGCAATGAAAAAGCGCGAACCGCTGCGGTTCGCGCTTTTTGTTTGGTCCGACGGCATTCGCGCCGGCGGTGGCCGTGATGGCCGCCGCATCCGTCAGCGCGGAATGCCGAGCCGTGCCTTCGCGTCGTCGTACTCGCGCTTCAGGCGTTCGACGAGCGCGCCCACGCTCGGCAGGTCGTCCATCAGGCCGACGCCCTGGCCGGCGCCCCAGATATCCTTCCACGCCTTCGTCTTGTCGCTGCCGAAATTCATCTTGGTCTTGTCGGATTCCGGCAGCGCCTCCGGATCGAGGCCGGCCTTCTCGATGCTCTCCCGAATGTAGTTGCCGTGCACGCCCGTGAAGAGGTTCGTGTAGATGATGTCCGACGATTTCGCATTCACGATCGCGTGCTTGTAGTCGTCGATCGCGTGCGCTTCCTGCGTCGCGATGAAGCGCGTGCCCATGTACGCGAAGTCGGCGCCCATCGCCTGCGCCGCGAGGATCGAGCCGCCGTTCGCGATCGCGCCGGACAGCACGATCGGGCCGTCGAAGATCTTGCGGACTTCGCCGACGAGCGCGAACGGCGACGTCGTGCCCGCATGGCCGCCTGCGCCGGCCGCAACGAGGATCAGCCCGTCGACACCGGCTTCGAGCGCCTTCTGCGCGTGACGCAGGTTGATCACGTCGTGCAGCACGATGCCGCCGTAGCTGTGCACCGCGTCGACGATCTCGCGCGCCGGTGCGCGCAGGCTCGTGATGAAGATCGGCACCTTGTGCTCGACGCACACGCGCACGTCGTGCTCGAGCCGCGCATTCGACTGGTGGACGATCTGGTTGACCGCGATCGGGCCGATCACCGCGTCGGGATTCTTTGCCTGGTGGTCGGCGAGCTCGGACTGAATCTGCGTGAGCCACTCGTCGAGCAGTTCGGCCGGACGGGCGTTGAGCGCGGGGAACGAACCGACGATGCCCGCCTTGCATTGCGCGAGCACGAGTTCGGGGTAGCTGACGATGAACATCGGCGACGCGATGACGGGCAGCGTCAGGTTCTGCAGGACGGTGGGCAATGCCATGTGATGTCTCCAGTCTCCAGGGGCGGCCGCGCGGTCGCGCCGACGCCATGCTTTGCGGTCGAACGGTGATTCGAGTGTAGCTGCGAAACGATGTCGTCCTTATTAATACGAACGATCGTGCGATTCTACGCGAGCTTAACAAAATGCGCGGTGTGCCGGCAATCGAGTGAGTGTTCTCTTTCTACGGAATCTGGCTGCTGCCCCGCTGTGTAGATGCGCAAGCGCTCCTAAAATAGCCGCCATAACAAACCAACGAGAAACAAACCATGTCGTTTGAGGCGTTTGCACCGTTTCGCGTGACGGTGCAGGACACCGATATCTTCGGTGTCAAAGGAGGCGCGGGTCCGCCGCTCCTGTTGCTGCACGGACATCCGCAAACCCACATGATCTGGCATCGCGTGGCCGCGACGCTCGCGAATCATTTCACGGTGATCGCCACCGACCTGCGCGGGTACGGCGCGTCGGGCAAGCCGCCGAGCGACGCGCAGCACGTGCCGTATTCGAAACGGGCGATGGCGGCCGACCAGGTCGCCGTGATGCGGCATTTCGGCTTCGAGCACTTCCATGTGTGCGCGCATGATCGCGGCGCGCGGGTCGCGCACCGGCTCGCGCTCGATCATCCGGACGCCGTCGAACGGATGATGCTGCTCGACATCGCACCGACGCTCGCGATGTACGAGAAAACCGATCGCGCGTTCGCGACCGCGTATTTCCACTGGTTCTTCCTGATCCAGCCGGAGCCGCTGCCCGAGACGCTGGTCGGCGCGCATACCGATGCGTACATCGAGCGCGTGATGGGCAACCGGTCCGCCGGGCTGGCGCCGTTCGCGCCCGAGGCGCTCGCCGCGTACCGGGCCGCGCTCGCGCAGCCGGGCGCCGTGCATGCGATGTGCGAGGACTACCGCGCGTCCGCGACGATCGATCTCGAGCACGACCGTGCGGATCTCGAGCGCGGCAACAAGGTCGCGTGTCCGCTGCGCGTGCTGTGGGGCGAGAACGGGATCGTCGGCCGCTGCTTCGATCCGCTCGACGAATGGCGCCGTGTCGCGCGCGACGTCAGCGGCCGTGCGCTCGAGTGCGGGCACTACATTCCGGAAGAGGCGCCCGTCGCGCTGATCGACGAACTGCTGGCGTTCTTCGAGGCGCGCGACGCGGCTGCCTGACGGTACGCGTGGGCACGCGTGAGCACGTCGGCGGCGCGGCCGCGTACAGGCTCGTTCAGCGGTGCGCGCCGTCGTCCTCGACGAGCGGCGGCAGCCGGCGCGGCACCGGCGTCGACTTCACGATCGCGGTGCTCGTCTCGGCGCGCTCCGTCACTTTCGACAGGATGTCGTCGAGGTGCGCGATCGTGCGCAGGTAGAGCCGGCAGATGAAGCAGTCGTCGCCGGTCACCTTGTCGCACTCCACGAATTCGGGAATCCGCCGCAGCATCTCTTCGACAAGATGCAGCTGGCCGGGCAGCGGCTTCACACGGACGATCGCCTGCAGCGTGTAGCCGAGCGCGCGCGGGTCGAGCTCGACGGTGAACGCGGCGATCACGCCCTGCGCCTCGAGCCGCCGCACGCGGTCGGCGGTCGCGGGCGCCGACAGCCCGATCTGCCGGGCGAGTTCGCTGGTGGCGATGCGCGCGTCGTCGGCCAGCGCCGCGAGAATCGCGCGGTCGGTCGCGTCGAGCGACGCGACGGCAGGCGGGGAAAGGCGTTTCGGCATGATCGCTTTGCTTTCGAAGGTGAATTGGTCGATTCACTTCAGTTTAGCCGTGGTTGCCGCGAAAGCAAGTTTCTAGAATCGAAGTCATCCACTCTTCTGAACGGAGTTCACGATGGCTTCGAATGAAATTCGCCGCGGCGCCGCCGAGATGGTCGTCGCGATGATGATGTCCGGCACGATCGGCTGGCTCGTGATGTCGTCGCAGCAGCCGCTGACGAACGTCGTGTTCTTCCGCTGCCTGTTCGGCGCCGCGACGCTCGCGATCGTCTGCGCGGCGTTCGGTTTCCTGCGCCGCGCGCTGTTCTCGCCGCGGATGCTCGCGCTGGCGACGCTCGGCAGCGTCGCGATCGTCGCGAACTGGCTGCTGCTGTTCGCCGCCTATTCGCGCGCGTCGATCTCGATGGCGACCGCCGTCTACAACACGCAGCCGTTCATGCTCGTCGCGCTCGGCGCGATCGTGTTCCGCGAGCGGATCACCGCGTCGACCGTCGCGTGGCTCGCGCTCGCATTCGTCGGGCTCGTCGCCGTGGTGCGCGTCGAGCCGGCCGTGCTCGCGGTGCCGGGCGAATACCTGGAAGGCGTCGCGCTGTCGCTCGGTGCGGCCTTTCTGTACGCGATCTCGTCGATCGTCACGAAGCACCTGAAGGGCACGCCCCCGCACCTACTCGCGCTGCTGCAGGCCGGCCTCGGGGTCCTCCTGCTCGCGCCGTTCGCGCACTTCGGCACGTTGCCGGCGACCGCCGGGCAGTGGCTCGATCTCGTCGTGCTCGGCGTCGTGAACACAGGTCTGATGTATGTGCTGCTGTACGGCGCGATCCAGAAGCTGCCGACCGCGATGACCGGCGCGCTGTCGTTCGTCTATCCGGTCGTCGCGATCATCGTCGATCACGTCGCGTTCGGGCAGACGCTCGCGTGGACGCAGGTGGCCGGCGCGCTGCTGATCCTGCTCGCGGCGGCCGGCGTGAATCTCGGCTGGCGCATCGTGCCGGCCCGTCGCGCGGCCGTCGGCCACTGAAACGGTCGTGCGATTCGGCGAGCCGCTGCGGGGCAGCGCAGCGGCTCATCGAATGCTTGCTTCAGGAACGCGTACTGCGGGCAGCGGGTGCGTACAGGGCGAGCAAAAGTCGTGCGCGCATACGCGTGCAAGACGCTGTAAGAAGTTGTAGGGAAACACCCGATGCGATGCGCCCGCGTCGCTCGTATGATGCGGGCTGTGACGTTGATCACGTTCACAGGATTCCGATCTCATGCCGTTCGCCTGTCAGGCTGAACGGCTTTTTTTTATGCGCCGCTTCTCGCCAGCAGACGCCGCCGTGCATCGAGCCGCGCGAGCAACGCGCGCCTCGCGTCGTCGTCCGATGTGCGCCATCCCTTGATCTCGTCGCGCGTGCGCAGGCAACCCGCGCACCAGTCGGTGCGCGGATCGATCCGGCATACGTCGGTGCATGGCGACGCGACCGTGCCGACCGTCACCGTCACCGGCACGTCGCTCATGCGGACTCCCGCAACGCGACGTCCGCGACCGGCGCGCCCGTCAGTGACACGAGTTCGTTCGGCGACAGGTTGAACACCGCGTGCGGATGGCCGGCGGCCGCCCACAGGCTGTCGAGCTCGAGCAGGTCGGCGTCGATCAGCGTGACGGGCTCGACGAGATGGCCGATCGGGCAGACGCCGCCGATCGCATAGCCGGTGTTGTCGCGCACGAACTTCGCGTCCGCGCGGCCGACCGCGCCGACTTGCGCGGCGACCTTCTTCTCGTCGACGCGATTCACGCCGCTCGCGACCACGAGCACGGGTGCACCGTCCGACTGGCGGCGAAACAGGATCGACTTCGCGATCTGCGCGACCGAGCAGCCGAGCCCGGCCGCGGCTTCGGCCGACGTCTTGCCGGTTTCGGCGAGCATCACGATGCCTTTCGCATGGCCGCGCTCGCGCAGCAGCAGCGCGACGCGTCGCGCGGAATCGGGGAGGGAATCGAACGAAGCGGGTGTCGTCATGTTGAGGAATCCATCGAATACCGGGGTCATACGCAGTTCGCGGCGTCGGCCGCGCTCTGCGCCTTGGCGAGCAGTGCGCGACCGGCGCGCGACACGTTCGCGCGGCCGATTGCGTTCGAGATGAAGTCGCCGGCGGCGACGACCTGCGCGAGATCGATGCCGGTGTCGATGCCGAGGCCCTGCATCAGGTACAGCACGTCCTCGGTCGCGACGTTGCCGGTCGCGCCCTTCGCGTACGGGCAGCCGCCGAGGCCCGCGACCGACGCGTGGAAGATCTCGATCCCTTCGAACAGCGCCGCGTAGATGTTCGCGAGCGCCTGGCCATAGGTGTCGTGGAAGTGGCCCGACAGGCGTTCGCGCGGGAACACGCGCGTGACGGCCGCGAGCACTTCGCGCGTGCGCTTCGGCGTGCCGACGCCGATCGTGTCGGCGATGTCGATCTCGTCGCAGCCGAGCGCCGCGAAGCGTTCGACGACGTCGACGACCGATGCGACCGGCACGTCGCCCTGGTACGGGCAGCCGAGCGTGCACGACACGCTGCCGCGCAGCCGCAGGCCCGCATCTTTCGCGGCCTTCGCGACGGGCTCGAAGCGCGCGATGCTCTCGGCGATGCTGCAGTTGATGTTCCGCTGCGAAAACGCCTCGCTCGCCGCGCCGAAGATCACGACTTCGTCCGCGCGCGCCGCGACCGCATTCTCGAAGCCCTTCAGGTTCGGCGTGAGCACCGAGTACACGGTGCCCGCGCGGCGCTCGATGCCGGCCATCACGTCGGCGCCGTCGGCCATCTGCGGCACCCATTTCGGCGACACGAACGACGCGGCCTCGACGTTGCGGAAGCCGGCGTGCGACAGCCGGTCGACGAGCGCGATCTTCACGTCGGTCGGCACGAAGGTCTTCTCGTTCTGCAGCCCGTCGCGCGGGCCGACTTCGACGATCTTGACGGCGGTGGGGAACGTCATGGTTGTCTCCTGGTGTGCTTGTAGGTTCAGTAGCCGCGTGCGTAGTCGACGATGCCGCCGACGCGCTCGCCGCGCTCCAGTGCACGGATCTTGTCGGCGATCTGGGCGATGGCTTCGTCGCGCAGCGTCTCGGCCGAGCTGTGCGGCGTGATCGTGATGCGCGGCGCGTGCCAGAACGGATGGTCTTCCGGCAGCGGCTCGCGGTGGAATACGTCGAGCGTCGCGGCGGCGATCTGGCCGCTCGCGAGCGCGTCGAGCAGGTCGGCTTCGACGAGATGCGCGCCGCGTGCGACGTTGACGACATACGCGCCGGGCGCGAGCCGTGCGAACGTGCGCGACGACAGGATGCCGTCGGTGTCGGGCGTGCTCGGCAGCAGGTTGACGAGCACCTTTGCGCCATCGATGCACGCATCGAATGCGCCGTCGCCGGCGAAGGTCGTCACGCCGTCGAGCTGCTTCGCGCTGCGGCTGTAGCCGCGCACGGGCAGGCCGAGCGCGGCGAGCGCGCGCGCGACCTGCGCGCCGAGCACGCCGAGGCCGAGCACGGCGACGGTGAAGCTGGCGCGCGCATGCGGTTCGAGCGGTTGCCAGCGGCGCTCGCGCTGCAGCACTTCGTATTCGTCGAAGCGGCGCAGGTAGCGCAGCACCGCGTGCGTCACGTATTCGACCATCTGTTGCGCCATGCCCGAATCTTCGAGCCGCACGAGCGGCACGTGCGGCGGCAGCGTGCCCGGATGCGCGTGCTCGAGCGCGAGCAGCGCGTCGACGCCGGCGCCGAGGTTGAAGATCGCGCGCAGGCCGTCGCGCGGGGCGAAGAATTCACGCGGCGCGCGCCAGACGAGCGCGTAGTCGGCGGCGGCCGTGTCGCCCGGCTGCCACGCGCGCAGTTCGGCTTCCGGCAGCGCATGCGCGATCTCGTCGCGCCACGCGCCTGCTTCCTGGTGCGGGGAATGGAACAGGATCTTCATTGGAT
The DNA here is from genome assembly GCF_011753045.1 of Burkholderia sp. Ap-955. Taxonomy (NCBI): domain Bacteria; kingdom Pseudomonadati; phylum Pseudomonadota; class Betaproteobacteria; order Burkholderiales; family Burkholderiaceae; genus Burkholderia; species Burkholderia sp. Ap-955. The sequence continues at coordinate 1,075 of NZ_VWWH01000108.1, read as the reverse complement.
GACGGCGTGCGCGCCGGCGAGGCGCGTCACGGGAACGGCGAGCGGGGCCGGGCGCAGCGCGCCGGTGGGCGTAGCGGACATCGGGGCGTCTCCTGACGACCGGGCGCCCGGCGCGTCGGCGCCCGGCCCCGGTTCCGTGTGAAGCTGACGGGAAGCCCACATTCTACGGTCTCGTGGCGCATCGCGCGCCGGTGCGCGAGGCGGGGGGACGCCCGGATGGCCTGCCGCCGGATGGCCGGCCCCAGGATGGCCTGCCCCCGGATGGCCGGCCCCCGGATGGCCGGCCCCCGCAAAAGCAAAGCACAAAATATTGGTTCGGCCGCCGCGGCCGCCGCGCCACAATCGAATCCCGTCTTCAAGCAAGCGAGGGCAATCATGCGCGCATGCAGCAAATCGGCGTGGCCGCCGCGGCTCGTCACCGTTCCGGGCCTGCACGGCAGCGAAGGCGCTCACTGGCAGACCTGGCTCGAACGGCAGTTCCCGCGCTCGCTGCGCGTCGAACAGGACGACTGGGACGCGCCCGATCTCGCGCGCTGGGCGCAATCGGTGCGCGCATTGCTCGACCGCGAACGCGGCCCGTTCGTGCTGGCCGCGCACAGCTTCGGCTGCCTCGCGGCCGCCCATGCGCTCGCGCAGTGGCCGCATACGGGCGACGTCGCGGGCGTGCTGCTCGTCGCGCCCGCCAGTCCGAAGAAATTCACGTTTGCCGGGCCGTTCGACGCGCGCCGGCTTCCCGTGCCGTCGATCGTGATCGGCAGCGAAACCGATCCGTGGATGCCGCTCGGCGACGCGCGCACGCTCGCGCAGCATCTGGGCAGCGCGTTCGTGAACCTCGGCGACGCGGGGCACATCAACACCGCGGCCGGCTTCGGACCGTGGCCGCGCGCGAAATACTTCATCGACACGCTCGTCCACTGCGCGGCACCGCTGCGCTTTCGCGATGCGGACGACGGCTTCGAGGCCGCGCTCGTCGATCGCGCGCTCGCGCACGCGGTCTGACGGGCGGGCGGCGCGGCGCATGCCGCGCGGCGACTGTCGCGGCATCGCGCGCCGTTGCGCTTGCGACGCGCGCACG